>QOAL01000124.1 GCA_003978135.1 Thermodesulfatator sp. | reverse complement strand
TATTTTTAAAAGCATGTGTCCATATGTTCCCGGGGAAAAATTTTTCAAAGGTTTGGACATCAATCCAGACTGATGTTATCTTATTTATACAGCCGTCTGGAGAGATGCTTGTATTAGCTGATGTCTATCCAGAAATAGCAATTTTGTTCGTGGGCAAGGCGCAAGGAGACGAAAAAGCACAGTGTACTGGGTGTACATGAGCATTTTTCGCCCACGAGCAATACAGTCATCGGGCAAAAGGGCCATTTATGGATGGATACCAGCTGAATTTGCTTGGAAATTTTACCTACATTACGCTCAAAAAGGAGGTCCACAATGAAAGGAAAAAGATTTACATACCTGGCATTCATGGCTCTTATAATTCTGTCCGGCTGTGCAAGCCAGTCAGGATGGCGGCCCACGGTAGATCCCTACAATGATCCACGGGCTGCCTATATTAATCAGGATCTTGTGGAGTGCGAAATGCTGGCAAAGAGGGTATCAGGTTATACCCCTGAGGAAACCGCAAAAGGCGCCTTGGTTGGCGGGGCCATAGGAGCTGCTGCTGGCGCAGCCATAGGCGCTGCTACTGGGTCTCCTGGACAGGGCGCTGCCATAGGCGCTGCTGCCGGCGGTATTGGTGGTGGCACATACAAGGGTTTGGACGCAGAGCAAAAATACAAGGACGCCTATATCCGCTGCATGAGACAGCGCGGGCATAATGTCTTGAATTGAAGCAGGATAGTACCTTAAAAAAGTATTCCCTGTTTGTCCCCCTGGGACCAGCATTTCCCTCAAGATTTACCAAAAGCTGCTTAGCAGGTTACCAAGGGTGATGCAGATGCACGGCGGTACAGGGCATATCCCTGTTTTAGGAAAATGAATGTAAAAACAGGAAATACTACCGAAAGAGGGCTCCTAAGGCCCTTTTTTTATTCCACAATTCAGCAAATTACAACACGGCTTTTTTAATTTGCCTGTTTAAAAAGACATAAAAAAGTGCTATAATATCTGAATTCGTCAGAAAATCATACAGATTTTTAGAAATCAGGAGGAAAAAATTACAGGCCATGTTTAAAGTAGGCGATTTGGCAGTTTATCCTGCCCACGGTGTTGGACTGATAGAAGCCATTGAAGAAAAGGAAATCGGGGGCTCTACATTGGTTTTTTATGTCATGAGAATCCTGGAAAATGACATGAAAATCATGATCCCCAAGAACAACACCGAGACAGTAGGCCTCAGGTCTGTTATATCCAAAAAGGACGTGGAAAGGGTCTATTCCATTCTTGAGGAAAAGGATATAAAATTTACTCCTCAGACATGGAACAGGCGCTACAGAGAATACATGGAAAGGATCAAAACAGGCTCCATATTTGATCTTGCCGCAGTGCTCAGAGACCTGTACATCCTCCAGATGGACAAACCGCTTTCCTTTGGTGAAAGAAAGATGCTGGAGACCGCCAAGGCCTTGCTGGTAAAGGAACTTTCTATTGCCAGGAACAGAAAGGAAGAAGAGGTAGAAAAGGGCATAGAATCCATTTTCGGTGTAGAGGATGTCCAGACAGAACCAGCTCCTGAAATGCTCCTGGAAATGAAAACGGACGTCTGACATCTTTGACCCTTTTCCCGGTTTTACATTTTAAACCGGCAGGCGGTGTCATTGCCGTTGGAAACGCAACCAGCTGTTTCTCTCATCTTTTTGCATATAGTTTTTGCCCTGGATATTTCCCGCCTGGCTGATAAATTCCAATGAAACCGCCCTTGCCACAAGGCCAAACAAAAGGTGCAATCAACACGGATTCCAACAAAGAGAAAGAGCTTCCCGAGAAAATCTCCCTTACTGTAGACACCACGAGCAGCGGCCTCAGGACCGACGCCTTTCTCGCCTCTGTTATTCCTGACCTTTCACGATCCAGAATTCAGTCGCTTATAGAAGGCGGCCATGTAACTGTATGTGGTTCGAGATTAAAGAAGACCGGAAAAAAACTTAAGCCTGGCGATAGAATCACAGTCAGTGTTCCCCCTCCAGATCCCATTGATCTAGTACCGGAAGATATACCTCTCAAGGTAGTCTTTGAGGATGAGCACATAATTATCATCCACAAGGAGCCTGGCATGGTTGTCCATCCTGGAGCAGGAAACCTTCAGGGAACCCTGGTAAACGCCCTTCTGTCAAGATGCAGTGATCTTTCCGGAATTGGGGGTAAACTTCGTCCTGGAATCGTTCACAGGCTGGACAAGGATACATCAGGCCTGATAATAGCAGCCAAACATGATCAGGCTCATCAGGCCCTTGCAAGGATTTTCAAGAAAAGAGAGATTCAGAAAAGATACACCGCCATTGTCCTTGGCAGATTGCCAGATAAAAAAGGCATCATTGATCTGCCCATTGCGCGACATCCAAGGCAACGGACAAAGATGGCTGTTGACCAGGCACGTGGCCGCATGGCTGTTACAGAATATAGAGTTTTGAGGCAGCTTGGACCTGCACAATTGCTGGAACTCATACTTCATACAGGCAGGACTCACCAAATACGGGTACATATGAGCCATATTGGGCATCCGCTTCTTGGAGACACCTTGTATGGAGGTCCCAAGGTAATCAGAACAGGAGGGCTGAAGGTTTCGATCACGCGGCAGATGCTTCATGCTGCCTGTTTGCGTTTCAAGCACCCGGTCACGGGCAAAGAGCTTTCCGTGGAAACACCCATTCCCCCAGACATGAAACATGTGATTTCTGTTCTTGAACACGCCTGTAATCATAATCCATCATAGGGTAACTGATCATTGTGTCTTGCAGCAGCTCCCTCCAGTAAGCGGTATAAGGCTGGTATAGATGCAAGGCGGCAGGTGCGCATACTTGCTCAATGTACTTTAAGTGCCTGCTAACACAGCAGCTGCTGTGCCCTTCTAGTGCTTAGGCTAACCCCCCGGCTTCGCCTTGGTAAAATCTTGGAAGAAACGTCTCGTTATGAGGACAAACAGGGAATGCTCTCCCCTCAAGAATGCTGCACTACAAAATAGTTGCCTTAAAACCTTCTTATGTCCTGCCCCGAATATGTCCTGACTAATCCGGTACCATTGCCCTGGATTTTTACGGTAATTGTTCCGTCCTTGTCTGTTCTTAGAACTGGAATTCCCAGGCTTTCGTAGCGCTTCATGACCAGTCTGGATGGAAGATGAAATACGTTTTTATATCCCACAGAACAAATGGCAATATGTGGCGAGACTGCTTTTAAAAATGAAATGCTGCTGGATGTCCTGCTGCCATGGTGAGGCACCATAAGAATCTGGCTTGAAATATCAAGAGACCGTGCCAGCCTTTTCTCTCTCCATTTATCTATATCTCCAGTCAAAAGAATAGTCTTTGACTTGTATTCAAGGCTGAATACAAGACATCTTGCATTTCTCGACATGGAATCCGGACACTTCCTGCATGGTATCACTGTCACTGTTGCTCCCGGTCCCATGCTCACTTTGGAAATCCGGTTTCTCCTCTTGACGGGAATGTTCTTTTTATTTGCCAGTTCCATTGTCTCTGACCAGGCGGCAAGGCCGGGATTGTCATAAGTGGGCATCCAGAGCTGGCGGACTTCAAACTCCTTGAGTATGGATGGAATCCCTGCCATGTGGTCCATCTCCGGATGAGACACTGCCAGGACGTCAATCCTGCTTATACCAAGTCTCCTCAGAAAAGGCGCAACAACCATGCGCCCAACATCAAAGCCCTGGGACCCTGGCACATCTGTCACCATGACCTTCCCGTAGGGAAACTCAACTACTTGGCACAATCCCTGGCCTACATCAGGCACGTGAAGAACCAGTTCATCCGAATATCTCCTGTGATAGATGCCTTGGGCTAAAAGGAAAAAGAAGGCCCCAATAATGACAAATACAAGACTCCTGGCCTTTTTACTTATCCTGGCTGCTGGCAGGACTATAAAAAAGGCTGTGATGAGGCAAACCTGGGCTATTGACGGAGGCAGGACATGACTGTTTACGCCAGGGATTGCTGCGCATCCAGTGACCAGGTCCTTCAGCAGGGACATGAATAAAAGAGAGAACGACCAAAAGATATTTGGCAAGAAATTGAACATGACTGAATGGACAAGTCCTGTTAGCAGCCAGGGCAGGATCAAGAATTCTGTCAGGGGAACAGCAATTATGTTAAGGGGAATAGCCAGAAGTGCAAACCGATGGAAATAAAAGGCTACCAGGGGTAAGGCAAAAATAAAAGATACCATACTCAATAGGGATAGCTCAACAATCCTCCTTCCAAAATATTTCCCAGGTCTTGCCAAAAAGGGAGCATACTGAATTAAAAAGAAGACAACGAAAAAGGACAACTGAAACGAGATATCAAAGAGATAGAAAGGGCTAAGGACCAGTAGTATCAAGGCCGCCAGGGCAAGGGAATTCAGCAAGGTGTAAGGCCTCCTGATAAATAAAGAAATGCCAATTACGGCAACCATGATAAATGCCCTTAGACTGGATGGTGAAAAACCTGCCAAGGCAGCATAGAAAAAACAGGCTGCCACTGCGGCCATACACGAAATCATCCTGACATCAAGGTGGAGAAGCACCCATTCACTGCGCCCCAGCAAAAAGCGCACGCAACCGCCGGTGAAAAGGGCCACCAGTGCCATATGAAGCCCTGAAACAGCAAGCAGATGTCCCAGGCCCAACATGGAAAAGACCTCCCTGAACTTGGGGCCAAACCATGCCTTTTCTCCTGTCAGGAGGGCCATGGCCACTGCCCTGGAATCCTGGTCTCGAAAGAAGGCATCTATATCTTTCATAATTTTGTGCCTGATTTTCTGGATCCCGATATGAATACTGGACGAAAATTCACGGCCATGGTCTTTCAAAACTGCAAGCCTGAGCTGGCTGTTGCAGTATCCCTTTATTTTTATACCCCTTAGTGCCCACCAGTTTTCATAATCAAAGGCACCTGGAGTCTTAAAATTTCTTACCTTCCTGATATGTGCTGAAAAACGGATTGAATCCCCGGGCCCAAGATACTGCCAGGATGTTCCCCTGAAGGTTACGGCAAGTTTCTCCATTACCCTGCTGCTTCTGCCAGGCTCTTCCATGGTCTGGACCATGACCCGGCTTCTGCATCCCTCCTTCACTGGAACAGGTGCATCCAGAACAAAGCCGGTGAATACATGCTCGCCTCCAGATTCCGAGAGGGCTGAAAGGAAGTTTTCTTGCTGGTTGAGATGATTTATGACCAGTTTGCAGTGGACAAAGCCGGTAACAACCAGCAAAAAAAGAGAAAGACAAAGCAGGACGCAGTTATTCCAGTCCACGGGACCGCCAGGATTTGCCTTGACCCTCAAAGACAACATGAACAAAGCAAGGCTAAAAAGGAAAAATGCGGATATGAAAAAGATGTCCTGGCACGAGAGCCCTGACATGCCCCTTGCCATAAATATACCCGCAGCAAAGGGAACGAGTACCAGGAAAAGGGGGGCAGGTACAAGGAGATACTGGTTCCTGGCATCCTTTGCTTTCAACCCTGGAGCCTCGGTCAGCCTATAATTGCGCCTTGATTTTCAGGAATGTTACCTTGCCGGCACATACCCTGAACTTGACCTCTTCAAAATCAGGAGGCCCGAAGCCAGGCCTGGCGTTGTTCGAGAACCCGTATTGTTCCCTGGGCAGCCCCAATAATTTATCAAACCTGTTGTTTGAATTGGCATCATGATACATCATGACAGCATATTCCCCGGGAGGCAGGCCATGGAATTCTATTGTCGCATTGGAGCTTTTGATCTCCGTTGCCACAGACCTGACAGGATTGTTCCTGTCCTGATAACTTCTTCTGTCCGCATACAGGGCAAGTCTCAGGATTCCCACAGGAGGCTCAAGGCCGGTAACCTGAATGACTAATACGCATTCTGAAAATCCCTGGTTGCTGCTCCCCTTTTTGCCCCAGGGATCCAGGGCATTCCCTGGAAGCCTGTCGCCATTCCTCGCGTCAACAGGACAATGACATAGCATGAAAAAGACTGCCAGAATAACGGCTGATGCACATGAGCTGAAAAGGACTTTGAAACAAGTCGGCTTATTCAAAAAAGGCATCTCACTGGTTGAAGGGATTACGGCTCAACTGCACTTTGAAAAGCCGCAGGAACGGCAGAGCAGACACCCTTCTTCCATTTCCAGCACAGAACCGCAATCAGGACATGCCATGAGCGTATGATCATCCACCTTTACTTCCACGTTAGCCACGGAAGCTAATACCTTTGCCATGGCATCCGGGCAGGATAGTATCTGCTTTCCCTCCACCCAGCTGGGCGACGGACAGCGGATCCCTGAAAGCTGCTTTATGATTACCCGGGGGCTCACACCTGAACGAAGGGCCAGGGAGATAAGCCTGCTTTCAGCCTCTATCTGACAGGCGGCACATCCCCCTGCTTTTCCCATCTGGGCAAAAACCTCGCAGAAGTCATGGTCGTCCCAGTTCACGGTTACATAAAGATTGCCACAGCCTGTCCTGACCCTTTCGGTAACACCGTGTGTCCGGAGCGGCCTGGGCCTTGGCGCTATCTTTCCGTTGGGAGCACACACGCATTCCGGCTCCTGGGTGCCGGTCTTTTTCTTCCTGAGATTCAGCACCTGAATTGGACGGCTGCCATAACGGTAGATAGTTATACCCTTGAGGCCCTTTTCCCACGCCAACATATAAGCCCGCCTGACCTCTTCTTCTGTTGCCTGTTCCGGAAAATTTATGGTTTTTGACACGGCATTATCAGTAGATTCCTGGAAGGCTGCCTGTATGGCTATGTGATCCTCTGGACTCACATCCATAGAGGTTATGAAAATTTCCTTCAGATCCTCCGGGACCTCGTCAATATTTTGAACCGAACCGGACTCAGCAATCTGTTCCATTAACTCCTGGCTATACAGCCCCCGTTCCTTCATGGCCTCAACGAACATGGGATGGGCCTCTACCAATTCACTGCCATCCAGGACCTTTCTAATATAGCTCACAGCGAAAAGAGGCTCGATGCCGCTTGAGGAGCCAGCTATGATGCTGATAGTGCCAGTTGGGGCTATGGTTGTAGTGGTTGCGTTTCTCATGAAAGGTGTCTCTGGATTATCGTAGATGCTTCCCTTGTAGGCAGGGAAATTACCCCGTTTTTCCGCCAGGGCTGCAGATGCCTCCTTGGACTCCTTTTCGATAAACGTCATGATCTGCCTTGCAATCTCCACGGCTCTGGCTGAATTATAGGGAACTCCCAGTGCTATCAAAAGGTCTGCAAATCCCATGACTCCAAGACCTATCTTTCTGGTCTTTCGTGTCATCTGCCTTATCTCATCCAGGGGGAACTTGTTGGCATCAATCACGTTGTCCAGAAAATGCACGCCATCCCAAACAATTTCCTTTAGGCCCCTAAAGTCTATCTCCTTGTCCGGTGTTATGAACTTTCCGAGGTTGATGGAACCCAGATTACATGACTCATAGGGCAGTAAGGGCTGTTCACCGCATGGATTGGTGCTTTCAATCTCCCCTAGTTTCGGAGTCGGATTCGAACGATTTATCCGGTCAAGGAATATTATTCCCGGCTCACCGCTTGACCATGCAGAATGGATAATTTCTGAAAGTATCTCAGACGCAGGAAGCCTTCTTACCTCCTGGTGTGTCCTGGGATTTACCAGGGCATAACTATCCCCTTCCCTTGCAGCTTCCATGAATCTTTCT
>QOAL01000077.1 GCA_003978135.1 Thermodesulfatator sp. | reverse complement strand
AGGTTGGGATCAGCATCCTTTTTCTGAAGTGCATGTTCCAAAAGTTTTATGGCCGCTTTTTTATCTCCGGCCTTGCTCAGGATCCTTGCCCTGTGAATCATTGCGTCAACGCCTGGCTCTGCATCCAGAGGGATCTGGCTGTATATTTTCAGGGCGTCTGATTCCCTACCAGTCTGCTCGCAGGCCAGCCCAGTATAAAAGGCCAGATCAGGATTATCCGGCAGTTTCTGCCTCAGGGGCTCGAGGATTTCAAGGGAATCCTTAGCCATGCCAAGCTGCAAAAGCACAAGAGCTATTCTAAACTGGACGTTTGTGTCTTGTTTGGAAAGGGCTTTCAGTATTTCTATTTGTCTGACTGCTTCATCCTTATCACCCTTCTCCAGGAGGAGAAAGAGCAATTTCTGGCGGGCCTTGAGATTGTTCTGTTGCCTGAGTAACAGAGATTGATAGGTCTTTATGGCTTCATCCGTCTTGTTTTCGAGCTCATAGACCTGGGCCAGATCAAAAAGGGCAGGTGTGAAAAAGGAATTTTCACTGACAGCCTTCTTGAAATAGTCCTCTGCTGATGAGTAATCGCCTTTTTCCTTAGCCACCCTTCCCAGAAAATAATATGCAGTAAAGGCCTTTGAACCTCCAAGTGACGCAGCCTTTTTCAGAACCCTTTCTGCTTCCTGCCAGTCCCTGGATTCTGCATAAAGACTTCCGGCCATGAGAAGGGCCTGCTGGTTATCCGGATCCTTGTCAAGGATTTGTTTGATTACCTCAATTGCATCCTTTACCTTGTCCTGCTGGATATATATCCTGGCCATGAGCAGCAGGAGGTCCTTGTTTTCCGGCTCTATCTCAAGTGCAAGCTCTGTCCACTGCTGAGCATCTTCCATCTTCCCGAGCTGTACAGCATTCCGAGAGAGTTCCTTCAAAATTTCTACAGAATTCTGATCCAGCTCGTGTGCTGTCTCAAACCACTTCTGTGCCTCAATATAATTGCCCCGGGAGATATCCATGAGCCCCATAACATAGGCTGCATAAGAATCTGCCAGAGACTCTGAGACCTTTGCGCTGCAATCCTGGCAGACATTAAAAAACACAAATATACCCAGTGTGAAAAAAATAAAAATTCTATTCATGATCTGCTGTTATTTTTCCGGTTCTGAATCCGACATGGGAACCACATCCGGCAGTTTTTCTTGGAGGTACTCACCTAATTTCTTCTTGAGCCGGGATTCTATCTGGCGCACTCTTTCCCTGGAAACTCCAAACTGTTCACCCAGTTCCTGAAGGGTTTTGGGTTCTTCTGTAAGCAACCTCTGTTCAAATATAACCTTTTCCCTATCCTTGAGACCTGAGGCAAACTCCCTGAGTTTTTCTCCAAGTTTATCCTGCAGCTCCTTTTTCTCAATGGATGATTCCACTGCCGTGTCCTGGCTCGGGAGAAAATCAAGATAGTTATCCTGGGAATCCTGCTTGACCGGTGCGTCAAGGGATACTTCCCAGGAACCCATCCTTTGTTCCATATCCACCACATCCTGCTCTGACACATTCAGCCTTTGGGAAATAAGTTTTGGAACCGGTTCAAAACCAAGGGCCCTGATATTCTCCTTTTCCTTGTTAAGGTTATAAAATAGTTTCCTCTGGGCCTGGGTGGTGCCAATCTTTACAAGCCGCCAATTATCCATAATAAATTTCAAGATATAGGCCTTTATCCAGAAAGAGGCATAATATGAAAACTTTACACCCTTATACGGATTGAACTTCTTTACCGCATGCATGAGACCCACATTTCCCTCCTGGACAAGATCCAGGAAATTCTGCATCCAGAACTTCTGAAAATCCAGGGCAATCTTGACAACCAGCCTGAGATTTGACGCAACTATCTTATGTGCCAAGGCCGGATCCTTTGTCTCGTAATAGGCCTTGGTAATTGCCTCTTCCTCTTCACGGGAAAGAAGAGGATACCTGTTTATCTCTGCCAGATAACGCTGGAGGTTATCTGCCTCAACAGGATACGCCTTGGCCTGATCCTTTGGTACGGGCAGGGTCACGGACTTTTTCCGCGTCCTGGCTTTCCTTTTTGTTTTTGTGCCCTTTCCGGTTTTTTTCATAATGTTCCCAGTGTAGGTTCAACGACCGGGTTTTGATCCAGCCATAAACGAAAAACAGCCTTTTTGGCCAATTAGGCCACTGCCGGCATTTTTTAGAGGCAGACAAGCACTAATCTTGACTAAGTCCCAGAAAATTCAATACTGTTTAGAGTTTGGCCAGAACCCCTTTGTTCACCTCTTCTGCCTTGTCCTTCCCCTCCAGGCGCTCCAAAAGCCTGAAGGCAAACTCAAGAGCTGTTCCAGGGC
This sequence comes from Thermodesulfatator sp., assembly GCA_003978135.1. Lineage (GTDB taxonomy): Bacteria > Desulfobacterota > Dissulfuribacteria > Dissulfuribacterales > QOAL01 > QOAL01. The sequence continues at coordinate 5,383 of QOAL01000077.1, read as the reverse complement.
CCTGACTTGTAATAATCTGTCCGTCCTCTATTACCCTCTCCTCAGACAGGGTCGACTGCCTTACTGCATCCCTGCACACTGGATGACAGCAGATGACCTTGCCCTTGGACAGCCCGTGCCTGTCTAAAACCGTGGGTGCTGCACATATTGCACCGACCAGCCGACCATTATCCAACTGGTTCTCAAGCATGGCCACAACGGTTTTATCAGAAGCCAGGGTTTCCGTGCTGTCAATGCCACCGGGCAGGACTATCAGGTCGAAAACAGAGGTCCTGGCCTGATCCAGGGTTATATCAGGCTCTATTTTTACATCCCTGGCCGATGGCACAGGAGACATCCCAGCTGCCGCAATCTTTATGTCCACTCCTCCTCTTCTCAAGATATCCACTACAGCAACAGCCTCCAGCTCTTCATAACCTGGAGCAAGGATTATAACCGCATTCTTGGGCATATTAAGAAACCTCCATTTTCTGTGGTCAGTTCTAAAAAGAAAAAGATACTATAATTTATTGACATTTGCTAATGACTGTCTGAACTTGTTATGCAGATCGGGAAATTCAGACCTTCGCAGGTAAAAAGAAAAAAACAATGAACGCAACCAGTCAAAAAAACCTGGATGCTTGGGGGCTGTCCAAAAATAAATTGGATGATGTCACGCTCAGATTTAGGTCAGGCTGAGTTGAACTGATTGAACAAAACCGCAGGCGTAGCCGGGCTACACCCATGATTTTGTGATTGAAGTTCAGCTCAAGATGGCCTGAACATGAGATGCGAAATCGCCAAGTTATTTTTGGACAGCCCCATAGAGTTTCTCAATAGCTTAAAAGCTGGTAAAAAGCAATCTCCTGAACATTATGAATACCATGGCTGAAACAAAAAAAATGCCCGTCATGGCCCTTATAGGCAGACCTAACGTTGGCAAATCAACCTTGTTCAACAGGCTCACTGGCACCAAAAACGCCCTGGTGGACAGCACTCCAGGGCTCACCAGGGACAGAAGGCATGCGGTGATTGAAATTCAGGGAAGGATGGTGGAAGTCATAGATACTGCCGGGCTTTCCAGCGGGGATAATCAGGATGGGCTCAACTCCCTGGTCCAGAGCCAGACCAGGAAGGCCATAGAACAGGCAGATTTTCTTTGTATCATGTTCGATGCTAATGCAGGCATTCACCCGGAAGATCTTGAAATAGCCATGCTGGCCAGAAAATCTTTCAAACCATGTATTGCAGTTATTAACAAGGTGGAATCCGAAAATGCCGAGGCATCTGCCCTGGAGTTCTATGAAACCGGCATCTCGGATTTCACAATGATCTCTGCCAAGACCGGACGAGGCATGGAAGAACTCATGGAGCGAATCCGAAATGTATGCCCTGTCCCGGAGCCGGGGAAACAGAAAGAGGCCCTGCTGGCTGACGAAGAGGAAAATGCCATCCGCGTCTGCCTCATTGGGAGACCGAATGTAGGCAAGTCCTCTATAATGAACAGGCTCGTTGGACAGGAAAGGATGGTTGTTTCAGACATTCCCGGCACCACCAGGGACAGCATAGATTGCCTTTTTCAAAGAAAGGACATGAAGGATATCATCTTTGTTGATACCGCAGGCATTCGGAAAAGAGCCAGAGTCAGGCACAGAGTAGAAAAATTCAGTGTACTCAAAGCCATAGAATCCATCAGGACTTCTGACCTTGCCATCTGCGTATTCGACGCATCCGAGGGGATCACGGAACAGGACAGACGGCTGGCCGGATATACCAGGGACTATGCCAGGGGCTGTATCACAGTATTCAACAAATGGGACCTGGTAAAGGAAGACAGAAAATTGAGAAAGGTACTTAACCAGGAAGCAAAGATCCTCAGAAAAATGCTTCCATATGCGCCCCACCTCAATATTTCAGCAGCCACAGGCAGAAATGTAAGCAAGCTTTTTCCCATGATAGACCAGGTACATGAAGATTTCACCTTCAGGGAATCAACGGGCAGATTGAACAGAATACTTAAACAGGCCCTGCTGAGAAGAAATCCCCCGGTGACCAAGGGACACTTTCTTAAAATATTTTACGTCACACAGACTGGCACCAAGCCACCTGTACTCACCTTTTTTACAAATTATCCAGGCCTTTTCCCCCAGCATTACCGCAGATTCCTCGAAAACTTCTTCAGGCAGGAGCTAAACATCCAACACACGCCCATCAAGATCATCCTCAGGGAAAGGTAATCCCTTTTCGCCAGGGCATATTTTTCAGAAAACGAGTATGGCAGCCACCACGGCGGCAATAAATAGCCGGTAGATAACAAATGGATAAAAGGTGTGTGTCTTCAGATAGTTCATGAGAAACGCAATAACCAGATAGCCGGAAACGGCAGAGGCGATAAAACCATAAAGATAGTTCCATGTGATATCGGTGCCGCCATACCTAAGGAGTTTTAGCCCTTCATACAAGCCAGCGCCGGCTATGATAGGGGCAGACAGAAGAAAGGAAAAACGAGCAGCAGCCTCCCTGCTAAGGCCCAGAAAAAGTCCACAGGTCATGGTAATACCACTCCTGGAAACTCCGGGAATTACTGCAAGGGCCTGGGAAATCCCGATGAGGACTGCATCTGGAAGCCTGATGGATGAAAAGGCCCTTTCATGGCGGGCAAGTCTTTCTGCCAGACCCAGCAGCATTGCCACTCCAGCAAGGGTGCAGACTACCACCCATGGAGACCTGAGAGTAGTGGAAACAGCGTGTTCCAGCAGGAAACCTGCCAGCGCACCTGGTATAGTGCCTGCAATCAAAAAGAAAAAAAGCTTCCTTTTACTTTCAGAAGCCCGGCCGGGTAAAAATGCCCTGAGCATTTCTGTCCAATCCCCGTAGAAAAATGCCAGAACAGCCAGTAGAGTGCCTAAATGCAAGGTAACATCAAACGCAAGACTAGTTTCCTTGAGCCCAAGGAAATACTCGGCCAAGACTAGGTGTCCTGAACTTGATACAGGCAGAAATTCAGTTATTCCCTGCAAAATTCCCAAAAATACTGCTTCCCAAATGTTCATCTGATAGTATGCACCATGCCTTTAGAATTAAGTGGAGAGCTTATCGCCAAAAAAAGAATAATTCATGAAGAGCTGGTGCACAAATGAATTTCTATAAAGATTCAGGCCTTGGCAGTGTGATTATGACAGGCCTGCCGGGTACTGCCATGGATGCTCAAACCAGGCTTCTCATTGAGAAATACGGTGTTTGCAATTTCATCCTCTTTACCAGAAATTGCAGGGATGGCCCCCATGCCCTTTCCAGGCTCTGCAATGACATTAGAAGGACCTGTGCAAGACAAGGCCTTGATCCTTTAATTGCCATAGATCAGGAGGGAGGCCCGGTAAGGAGGCTCAGGCCGCCTCTTTTCCCTGATATCCCCTCGGCAAAGGACATCGCCACGTCAACTGATCCAGGGCATACCATAAAGGAGCTGGCCCAAAAAACTGCTGACATGCTGAACAGCATGGGGATAAACATGAACCTTGCCCCCGTGCTTGACCTTTGTCTTCAGGCAGAAAAAAACGTCCTGAAGGGCCGCTGCCTTGGTTCCCAGCCGGAAACGGTGGCAAAACTGGGGCGTATTTACATCAAAACCATTCAGGAAAGGGGCATAGTCGCAACGGCCAAGCATTTCCCAGGCATAGGACGCGTGGAGGTAGATCCCCATCTTGACAGGCCTGTGGTGGACTCAAACCAGGAAGAGCTGAGCAATGACTTGATTCCTTTCGTTCATGCAATCAAGGCGGGAGTTAAAGCCATGATGACCTCCCATGTTGTGTTCACATCTGTGGAACCTTCCCGTCCCGCCACGTTCTCGAAAAAAATTGCCCATGAATTACTGAGAAAAGAACTGGGGTTCAAGGGACTGCTCCTTTCGGATGACCTGGAAATGAAGGGAATAACGGTTCATGACAGCATAGGGCAAGCAGCAACAGAAGGCTTTGCAGCAGGGCACGATCTTTTACTTATATGTAACCACCAAGACAAGGTGAGGGAAGCCCTTGAGAGCCTAAGACAGGCCATTGAACATGGCCGGATCAGCAGTAAACGACTAAATGAATCCATTTCCCGGATTCATAGAGTTGTCTTAAAGGAAGATACGAAATCGCCAAGTTAGTGTCCATGCATAAATGGCCCTTTTGCCCCATGACCGTGTTGATCGTCGGCGAAAAATGCTCATATTCGCCAAGTACACTGCGCTTTTTCGCCTCCTTGCCCCTTGTCCTCGAACAAAATCACCTATTTCTGGATGGACACAAGTTATTTTTGGACAGCCCCTCAATTGCAAAGCCTGGCAGATTTTATTAGTCTTGCCTGAATATTAAAACAGTTAATTTTCTAAAGTGGCCGGAGGAAACAGACAGACTGTTCCCAATGCAAAAATACCGATCCTTACCCTTTTATCTTCTAATACTAATTTTATTCACAATGTGTTTGGCTTGCGGCTGCGCCATCCTGCAAAGGAATGAGTTCCGTGCAATAGCCAGTGGAGAAAACTGGAGGGTTCGGCTTGTCAAATACAATTCCGGCTCTGAAGTGGTCAAAAAGGGGGGTTTTGAACACCCATTTAATATAAGCCTGGCCAAACTGAACAATATCCTGGCCGGTATTTACGTGGAAGACAACCATGTTGTGGGGAAAAAGGCCAGGAGAAAATTATTCCCTAACAAGGTCAGAAGGGTGCTTTTAAAACCTCTGCAGGATGCATTCAGCCAGGCACAACCCGATGAGGTTATCGATTTTTCCTTTATGCAGGGCAAATCCTTTCTCTGGATATTCAACCATGATCTCTTTACCAGCGGAATCTTTTTCAAGAAAGATGGCAAGTTGAATCTGGTGATGAGGGTGGTCAGCTATCAATGCGACAATTATCAAACTGCAGTGAGGCAGTTCGTGAGCGATCCCACCCAAAGGGCCCTGTCAAACGATTGGAATTTTGTGTTAATGCCTGGAATGTCTCTTAAAAAGTATAAAAAAGGCAAATTCGGTTTTTTTCAGGAAAATTATTATTCCAACTGGCTGATACTTGACCTGGACCGTGTTTACGAACCAGTAAAATCCACGGTTAAAGATTTTGAAAAGGCCGTGACTCCCCCCCCTGTTGTAGAACAGCAAAAAGAACCCGAAGATTTCAGGCCCCATGGCCAGACAGTAGTCGCACCCACTGTGCCCAAAACCGTGGATGACCCGGAAACCAGGAGAAAGCTGCAGGTCTTGAGGGAGCTTTACAACAGCGGGGCCATCAGCAGATCCACGTATGAAAGGAAAAAAGACGAGCTCCTTTCACCATGACTTTGCTGGAGACCAGTCCCCCTTTGTCCTCATAGCCTGGGCCCGGGCAGTTTCTTTCAAGATTCACCAACAGCCG
>QOAL01000003.1 GCA_003978135.1 Thermodesulfatator sp. | reverse complement strand
TTTTTCTGTTTCATGGCATTGGAAGGGAGCCACTATTTCTTCTCGTAGCCTGGGGACAAGCATTTCTTCCAAGATCCACCAACAGCCGCTGTGCGGGCTACACACTCTTTCTGGATACATACCCAGACATTCTTACAGACTTGAGTGCGGCTAAAACTGGCTTCCTCTTGGTGAAATCTTGGAAGAAATGTTTGTCCCTCTGTATGGAGCAGTTAGCTCGTGTCCATCCAGAAATAGGCAATTTTGTTCGAGGGCAAGGCGCAAGGAGGCAAAAAGCGCAGTGTACTGGGCGTACATGAGCATTCCTCGCCGACGAGCAACACGGTCATCGGGCAAAAGAGTATGGAGCATATTCCTGACATACGAAAGGAAACGAGACAAATTGGGAATGCTCCCCGTTAGAATGCTTCTTTTCGCCAACGTGTGTACTTCCTGAAAAAACAAAAAATTACAGTATAAGACCTGATTGAAGTGACCGTTAAATAGATATGTGTTACAATTTATTTCCAAATCTTTCCTACCTGGGTTGTCTATGGCTTTTGAACAGCTGCTAAAATACTGGGCCTACAATTTTCTTTCTCCTGAAAAAATCCTTAAAGCAAAATACAGCGCATTTAAAAAGATACTTCATGCAGATAGAAGGGCCCACCTGTTTATGGCCAGACTCGAACAGATATTTTATGAAAAACGGCAGGTCGACTGCTCAGTTGTGGAACTGATATATCAGCAGCTTTCCGAGGCAGTAGCGGATATGGTCTTCGGGCTTCTTGAACTTGCTCCTGGCAGGTATAGCAATCTGAAGGATTATTACAAAAAAATAGACTTTTATTGCAGATTGCTGCTTGCGCCCATGAATTTTAATACCACCGAGCCATATATATTTCTTCCAGGCGAGGGACCTGCTGATGAAAATTTGCTGGGGGGCAAAGGAGTCCACCTTCACATGTTACATGAAAAACTACGCCTTCCGGTTCCCAGTTTTTTTATTGTCACCACAAATGCATTTTGCCATTTTCTTGACCATAACTGCCTGATTCCCAAGCTGAACACTATTCTCGCCGAGGTAGACATACAGGATCCTGTCTCCCTGGAAAATACCTCGAAAAAGATATTGAAAATACTGAAATCCGCTGAAATACCGGAAATCATTTCAGCAAAAATCAAAAAAGCAGTGGAAAGATTTTCCCTGAACCAACAGAACAGGACGCATTTTTCTGTCAGAAGCAGTGCAGTGGCTGAAGACAGGGAAAGCTCCTTTGCAGGTCAGTACCTAACAATTTTGGGAGTCAACGCCGACCAAGTATTGCCTTCCTACAAAAATATTCTCCTTAGCAAATATAATCCAAGTCCAGTTTATTACAGAATCAAAAAGGGATATTGTGACCAGGAGACCCCCATGGCCGTTATTGTCCAAGAAATGATTGAAACCAAAACTGCAGGGGTAGCCTATTCCAGGAATCCTGACAATCCGGAAGAAAACTGTCTTGTCATTTATTCAGCAAGAGGGCTTGGAGAACGAGTGGTTTCCGGTTCAGTGACTCCTGATGTCATAAAGGTTGACCGTGAAACTCTGGCAACGGAAGCCGTCTGCCATGAAGCCAATAATAGAGGCCATGATAAATCCACACTTAAAATGGAAGAAATCCAGAAACTCGCCTCATGGGTGCTGGCCATAGAGGACTACCTTGGCCGTCCGGCAGACATGGAGTGGTGCCTTGACAAAAAGGGGAATCTTCTGGTACTCCAGGCACGGCCTTTTACATTGCCCGCTGTGAAGAAAGGCCAAAGATCCTACCTGAATCTGAGCCAACAGAAAATCCTGATCGAAGGCGGGATCCCCGCAGCCACTGGCTGCGGAACGGGACGTGTTCACAGGATATCCACACACGAGGACCTGGCGGCTACTCCCTTTGGATCTGTGCTTGTGGCACGTCAGGCACCCCCGGATTTTGTAGAGATATTCGAACGTGTTTCTGCCATTATCACTGAAAAGGGAAGCGCTGCCAGCCATTGCGCCTCGGTGGCACGTGAAATCGGCATTCCGTTTCTCTGCAATGTAACATCCGCTATGGATAAATTGGAAGAGGGGTTGCCTGTTACAGTGGATGCAGACAACAGAAGAATCTACATGGGAATTGCACAGGAGTGTAACCAGAAAAAGGCAATCCCAAAAAAGAGCCGGTCTGACGAAGACAGTCCTCTGTATAATAAGCTGAAACAGCTTATTAAGATGGTCTCTCAACTTTCCCTAATGGATGTTAACAGTGAAAAATTCAGACCCGAGGGATGCAGGTCACTTCACGATATCATAAGATTCGTACATGAATGCGCCATGCGAGAAATGTTTTTCCTTGGTGGAGAGTCTGCAGGACCCAGAAGGGGGGCAAAACGCCTTAAAAGCTCGCTACCCTTGACGTTTTACGTTCTTGACGTTGGAGGCGGCCTGAAAATTGACGACGAACAATTAACTGAAATCACTCCTGATCACATACTATCAGCCCCCATGAAGGCATTTTGGAAAGGCTTATCACATCCTTCTGTCAGATGGTCTCAAATGGAACATTTCGCCTGGGGAGATTATGATGCTGTAATGCTGGCAGGAGGTATAATGAACAAGGACGCTGCCTCCCTTGCAAGTTATGCAGTCCTTGCTGGCGATTACATGAATCTCAGTATCAGATTCGGTTATCATTTTGTCCAGATAGATGCACTTGCCACAGGGCTCCCTAACAACAATTACATAACTTTCAGGTTTTCCGGCGGAGGGGGAGATGCAGAAGGCAAATTCATGCGAACAAAATTCATCGCCGGCATACTGCAACGCCTTGGCTTCAAGGCTGAAACCACCGGAGATCTGGTAGATGCCAGGATCAAGCATGTTTCGGAAAAAGAAGTGCTCTCTGTCCTGTTCCAGGTAGGCAGGCTTGTAGGCGCAACCAGGCTCATGGATATGATGCTTACTCCTGAGACAGACATAGAAAGGCTCATTGCTGAGTTTCTCCAGGGGCGCTCAGATTTTTCTCAAAATTTCCAGGGAACGAAAACCAATGGCAAGTAAATATGAATTGACATGGATAACTCCCAGCCTGGCTGTTGGTTATGCCCCGATGTCATATGATGATCTGGATGTAATAAAAAAGGCAGGGATAACGGCCATTGTGAACCTGTGCGGTGAATTTTGCGACCTTCATGAAATTGAAGAGAAGGCCGGCTTTGACGTATATTATCTGCCTATTCCGGATGAGCATGCCCCGGACATGGAGGCCATGGAAAAAGCCCTCGAATGGTTGGATGAAGCAATATTTCTTGGCAAAAAGGTCTTGGTTCACTGCAAACATGGAATTGGCAGAACCGGCACATTTGTAACTGCATATCTCATAAGAAAGGGCCTGGGTTACAAAGAAGCAAGCCGAAAACTCAAGGATACAAGGTCAAATCCCAGCTGCTGGAGCCAGTGGAGGCTACTCAAGAAATACGAAAAGCATGAAAAGCCCCTTAGTATTCGTGAACCCAGCCTTGAAAACAGGGAAGGGGTCGACCTTTCAGTCTATTTTTCCAAGTATGAAGATCTTATGGAAGTAGTGGAAAAAAAGATTGGAGACACAAATGCTCCCAGATGTGGCAGGGAAAGAATTGACTGTTGTCATGAATATTTTGAGCTATTTTTTCTGGAATCACTGTATCTACATTCCTTTATCAACCGGCAGCTCAGATTAAAGGAAAGAAAAAACATCATCAAAAAGGCAAACCAGCTCCTGAGAAACGAAAAAAAACTGAAAGCAGGCCTTGACAGGGATACATCAGATTTTCAGGGGAATATGAACAGATTATTTAAGGCTCGTCATCTGGAATGTCCGCTGTTGGAAAATTCCAAGTGCCTGTTTTTCGAATACCGTCCGTTGAGGTGCAGGGTCCATGGCATGGGAATAGACGATCAAGAAATGAAAAGAATTTACGAACTTGTCTTTGATATTTCCAGAATGCTTTTTTTTGCACTCTCAGGCAGATTTTTACAGAGAGGCAAAATGCAGTTTTCAATTGCTGAGGTCATCTCGGGTAGATTCATGGAGGCGTACTTTAAATACGCCTCCAGGCCAGCCCCCGACAACATGGAAGCAGACCTTTTGCACATTTGATGAACAAGCCAGCCGGCCTGAGCAATTTCCAGATGCTGGCCACATGCCCGCCTGGACTTGAAAACGTCCTGTCCTCAGAACTTGAATCCATTGGTATATACGGCAAAAAGATTGTCGGTGGCATAGAATTCCATGGAGATCTGCTCAGTCTTTACACTGCAAATCTCTGGTCAAGAGTTGCAGGCCGTATCCTGGTCAGACTCGGAAAATTCAAGCTTTTTTCATTGAATGAAGCACCTGAAAAATTCGCAAGATTCCCTTGGGAATTATATTTGAATCGCTGCCGAGACATAAGGGTAAGGGCAACCTGTCACAAATCTAGAATTTTTCACTCAGGTGCACTTTGCCAGCGGCTTGTTCAAGGCATTTCCAAAAGACTGCGTGAGCCTGTAAATCTTGTTTCCCATAAGGAGGGTGAGGAACTCCCCCTTGTAATGGTGCGCATAGTCAAAAACCGGTGCCAAATAAGTGTGGACAGCTCGGGAGCCCATCTTCACAAGAGGGGCTACAAAAAATTCAGTGTTCGGGCACCACTTCGGGAAAACCTGGCAGCAGCAATGATAATAGCTTCTGGATGGAGTGGTACATGTTGTCTGCTGGACCCGTTCTGTGGCTCAGGCACTGTGGTAATGGAAGCCATACTCATGGCGGCCTCTATACCTCCTGGAAGAAGACGCAAGTTTGCCTTCATGAACTGGAAAAATTTTGATGCCAGGCTGTGGAATCAACTCCTGTGGCGCTCGGACAGACTTTTCACACAACCAAAATGCCAGATACTGGGCATTGACAGGGATCCTCACGCAGTTGAATCAACCCTTGCCAATCTGGAGCACGCAGGACTGTCGGACTTTGCACGCATTACACGCGGAGATATCCTTGGCACACGCAGAGATACCTTTCCCAAAACAGGCCAGATAGTAACCAATCCTCCCTATGGAAAAAGGCTCAGGACCAATCACAGCCTTGTCCGTCTCTACTCCGGTTTTGGTCAGATATTGAGAACCACGTTCCGAGACTGGAAGGTGTCTGTTCTCTGCCCGACTGACGCCCATGTCCTCCGACGCGCCATGAATTTCCCATTACGCAGGTCATGCACTTTTTCACACGGTGGCATAAAAGTGGACCTTCTGACGGAATCCTGGAACAAAAATCCTCAGTTTTAATTGAACTCCAGGGGATTATTCCCTGCTCTCAACAAAAGAAAAGGGATTATGGCCCAAAACAGCCTTTTTCTGCCAAAGGACAGCGGATTGTTACTTGACAGAATCACCCTTTTCCCAATATAGTGGTATGAGGTGGGATAAAGTGGGAGAAAGGGGTAACAAGTAAATGTTTCGGGGCAGGTCAACCCACAACCTTGATGCAAAAGGCAGGCTGGCAATTCCAGCCCGTTTCAAGGATATTTTAAAGACCAGATATGACATGAAACTCATAGTCACCAACCTGCCCTCCTGCTTGGCGGCATATCCACTTGAGGAATGGAAGACCGTGGAGGAACAGTTCAGCAAATTCCGTTTCGGCCCGCCCAAGGTGCTGGCATTCAAGAGATATCTCCTGGGTGCCGCCATAGAGTGCAATCTGGATGCACAGGGAAGGATCCTTCTACCATCCGGCCTTCGCAACGAGGCCAACATACAAAAAGAGGTGGTATTAGTTGGGATGCTTAACTATTTCGAGATATGGAGCAAGGATTTGCTCGAAAGTCAGCTGACGGAGACCAGGGACAATTTTGATGCAATCAGCGATGATATCATTAAAGAATTCGGCATTGGAATCTGACATTTTCCGCATACACAGACCTGTCATGGCCAGCGAGGTCTTGAAATATCTGTGTCCAGAACCAGGAAAGACCTATCTTGACGCAACCTGTGGCATGGGAGGACACTGCGAAGCCATACTGCAGGCCGAGCCCCTGATCAGAAAACTAATCGCCATGGATTGGGATCAGGAAGCCCTGGAAATTGCCCGTGACAGACTCCAGGTCTTCAAAGATAAAATGAGCTTTTACCAGGCCAATTTCAAGGACATGGATGCAGTCCTGGAAGAAGAATCGGAAACTGGATTCAATGGCATTCTAATGGACCTTGGGCTTTCCTCCTATCAGATAGATCAGAGCGGACGAGGCTTTAGCTTTCTCCGTGATGAACCCCTTGATATGAGAATGGATATGTCTGGAACAGTAATGGCTTCGGACATGATCAATAATCTTCCTATTGAACGCATTGAAAAGCTGATCCGGGTTTATGGGGAAGAACGATGGGCGGGACGAATCGCCCGGGCCATTGGAGAACAAAGGGCAAGGAGGCCCATATTCAGTTCCCTGGAACTTGCAGAGATTATAAAAAAGGCCATTCCCAGGAGGTTTCATCCAAGAAAAATTCATCCGGCCACAAAAACATTTCAGGCCATACGAATCGCAATAAACAGGGAATTTGAAAACCTGCAAGAAGCACTGGATAAGGCTGCCGACTGTTTGCTCCCAGGTGGAGTCATAATAATTATCACATTCCATTCCCTGGAGGACAGGATAGTCAAACATCATTTCAAAGATGACAGGCGCCTGGAAATTATAACAAGAAAACCTATCAAAGCCCGCGCTGAAGAAATTATTGCCAACCCTAGAGCCAGGAGCGCCAAGCTTCGTGCAGCGCGTCGCTCTGAAAGTTAAAACGGAGGTTCTACCATGACTACAAAATCTGCAACCCTGAGAATGCCTCAAAGGAGGATTTATTCCCCGGCTCGCAACAACAAAACAAGAAGAGCTGCATCCCCCATAACCATTCCAGTCAAATTCTCTCTCAAGGCTGTAGCAGCCATATTCATACTGTCTGTCTTCGTGGGGCTTTCGTTTATAACCAGCTATAAAATACGTTCCATAGCACAGGAAATTCAGATGCTGGAGAACCGTTACTTAACAGTAACTCAAGAAAACAAGATTCTGTCTGAAAAATTTTCTGCCGTGGCAAACCCGAAAAAACTGGCAGCCCTTGGAAAAAAACTCGGGCTCAGGCAACCGAGTACGGATCAGATAATTACGCTACGGTAAATATGACCTTGTTTTAAATTTGTCAGGGGCAGGGGTTTCAAAAAAAGAGGCGATAGGGAGTTGACAAAGAGGATCTTCATCCGCATTCTGTATCTGTTCATCAGTCTTTTCATTTGTGGACTGGTCTTTACAGGATGTTTTGGAGAAAGGGTCCGAGAAGGAGACAAATCGGAGGCCGGTCTCCGTCCTGCCCCTGGCAGTCTTGTTCCAAATTCCACCTTTGCCAACAGGCTGCGTCTGAGACGCTCCATAGCTGACAGAAGCAGATCAATCCTGGCACTGTCGCGGACAGGCAAAGATGGCCTAACGGAACGCTACCATCCCTATGGAGACCTGGCAATGCCCGTCTTGGGCTACCTGGACGGATATGGAAGGGGACTTGATGGCATTGAATACGCCTATGACAGAATTCTTCTTCCGGCTGATGCAACGGACAAAAAAAACCATCAGGAGCCTTTGATTCTATCCATTGACAGAAGGATCCAGGCCCTATCTGAAAAAAATCTTCGCTGGCAAATAGACAGGCTGAAGGCTAAACAAGGCAGCCAGATAATAATGGATGTC
>QOAL01000201.1 GCA_003978135.1 Thermodesulfatator sp. | reverse complement strand
GAAGAGGGCCCTGGCATTTTTTCGCCAGAATTATCCGGCAGACATTGACACGGATGATTTTCTGGAGCTGGGGATAGAGCTACAATGACAAGGAAATCGCAATAAGGAAACGTAAATTATGAAAATTCTGGTAACAGGAGGCTGCGGCTTCATAGGATCCAATTTTATCCGCATTCTCTTGACAGAGACAGATAACCAGGTAGTTAACCTTGACGCCCTGACCTATGCAGGGAACCTGGAAAATCTCAGGGACCTTGAAGGTCACCCTGGCTACAGTTTCGTAAGGGGCAGGATAGAGGACATGGCACTGGTTTCCTCGGTGATGAAGGAAGTGGACAGTGTGGTTCATTTTGCAGCAGAAAGTCACGTGGACAGGTCCATTCAACAGGCCTCCCCCTTCATAACAACCAACGTCATGGGCACCCAGGTCCTTCTGGATGCATTCAGGAATGCCGGCTGTCAGGGAACCTTTGTTCATGTTTCAACTGACGAGGTATATGGCAGTCTCGGCCCCAATGATCCGGCATTCAAGGAAGATTTTCCCCTTAAGCCCAACAGCCCTTACTCGGCATCAAAGGCCTCGTCCGATCTTCTTTGCAGGGCTGCATTTAAAACATTTAACCTGCCTGTGGTAATAACCAGATGCTCCAACAACTATGGACCATACCAGTTTCCTGAAAAGCTTATCCCCCTTATGGTCATTAACAGCCTGGAGGGCAGAAGTCTTCCGGTTTACGGTGACGGCATGAATGTCAGGGACTGGATATATGTGGAAGATCATTGCAGGGGCTGTCTGGCTGCCCTTGAAAAGGGAAGGCCTGGCGCTATTTATAATTTTGGAGGCCAGTGCGAGAAAACAAATATACAGGTCATTAAATCAATACTTGAGATACTGGATCTGCCTGAGGACAGGATAGAATTTGTAAAGGACAGGCCCGGCCACGACCGACGCTATGCCATGAATTCAGAACTTGCCGTGAAAGAGCTTGGCTGGAAGCCCAGGATGACCTTTGAAACAGGATTGGAGAAGACTGTAAAATGGTACCTGGCCAACAGACCGTGGTGGGAACGGATACTTTCCGGCCAGTATATGGAATATTATGAAAAGCAGTACGGCAACAAGGGGTAGGGCATGAAATGCCTGCTGGTAACCGGCGCCCGGGGCATGCTGGCTACAGACGTGGCCAGGGAATTTTCCCGCGAATTTGAAGTGAAGGCCCTGTCCAGGACGGAGCTGGATATTACCAGGACCAAAGCTGTGTCTGCAACCGTGGCAAGATACAGGCCAGAGGCAGTAATAAACTGTGCTGCTTTTACCCGTGTTGACGACTGTGAATCCATGAAAGAGACCGCCTTTGAGGTAAATGCAAGAGGGCCTTTGAACCTTGCCTCTGCCTGCAATAAATATGGTGCGCTGCTGGTGCATGTGAGCACAGATTATGTCTTTGATGGAAAGGCGGCAACACCCTGGAAGGAGGATAATACTTGTCGCCCTCTAAATGTCTATGGTGAGTCAAAGCTCCAGGGAGAGATATTTATCAGGCAGGCATTTGATAATTACATCATAATCAGAACCTCCTGGCTCTTTGGTCTTCATGGACCCAATTTTATAAAAACCATGCTGGATCTTTCACAGGCCAGGACGGAATTGGCAGTTGTAGATGATCAGGAAGGCTCTCCCACCTATACCAGGGATCTGGCCCGTGGCATAAGGGATCTCATGGCTGCAAATGCCAGGGGTGTGTTCCATTGTTCAAACAGTGGTTCCTGTACATGGTTTGACCTGTGCAGCTTTGTATTTGAAAAAAGAAATATAACAGATGTAAGGCTCAAACCCGTACCTACCACCAGCTTTCCGCGGCCTGCAAGAAGACCTTCATACTCTGTACTGGACAACACACGTTTTGCCGAGACAGCAGGATACAGACTTCGCTCATGGCAAGAGGCAGTTACCGATTACTTGCAAGAGCTGGAAAGAAGTCATCAGAGTATTAGAGCTTCATGAGTAATTCTATCCTCACCCGCATGGTCCTGAGGGAGGTAACCCTGCCCTTTGTTTTTTCCTTGGGTGCCATGAGCCTGGTTTTTCTTATTGGAAAACTGTTCACCCATGTGGAGCCCCTGCTGGCTGCTGGAATCAGCCTGAAGGAATTTCTAAAACTCAATCTCCTGATGCTCCCAATCTTCCTTTACGTGCTCATTCCCATATGCTCTCTTCTCGGCGTACTCATTGCCTTTCTCAGATTTTCAAGGGACAGCGAGATCGTGGCTCTTTTTTCCTGCGGAATAGGCCCGTCAAGGCTCCTGAAGCCTCTTCTCATCATAGCCTGTCTTGCCCTTTTGTCATCGCTTGTGGTTTCGGCAGTGGTGGTTCCCTATGCAAAAAGGGAGACAGGCAAATTCATGGAGGATATCACTGAAAAGGCGCTCATGAGGGGCATTCCAGAAAAGAGATTTTTCACCCCTTCCAAGGGGCTTACCTTCTTTGTGGATAGTAGCTCCCAAGGCGGCAGAAAATTTCAGGGGGTTTTTATAAGGGACGCAAGAAGCGACTCCTTTGCCTATGACATTCTTGCCAGGAATGGGGCGCTTTCCATTGACATGCGTTCAGGCCGGGTTGTACTGAAACTGACGGATGGAAGGCTTTTCAGCGTATCTTCTGATTATTCCAGGGTGGATACCGTGGATTTTAAAAAATACCTGCTTTCCATAACCAGCAATCCAGATGAAGGAAACAGGAAGAGACGGGGCCAGATGACCACCTGGGAGCTTCTTGAGGCCAGCTCGGAACCAGGAATCAGGAAAGAGAAAAGACTGAAATACCAGGTTGAATTCCACAAAAGAATAGGTATCCCCTTTGGTGCATTTATTATGAGTCTTCTGGCAGCGCCCCTGGGGGTGTATTTCGGCCGTGGAGGCATGTCCCAGGGTATATGCGTAGGCCTAGCGTCTTTTCTGACATATTATCTTGCAATTCTTTTTGGCACCACCCTTTCCGAGGATGGCAATCTTTCTCCTTTCCTGGGGGTTTGGATCCCGAACATACTGCTGGCAATTTTTGCCCTTTTGGCATACAGGCGTCTCTTTTTAAGGGGGCCTCTCAAGGGATAACCAAGATGATCCTTGAACGTTTTATAGCAGCACGCTTTTTTTCCTTTCTCGTGGTGCTCTTTTTTGGACTCACAGGACTTTACCTGCTCATCGAGGCCTTTGAAAAACTACCCGATTTTCTTGATGCAGGTGTAAGTTTTTTCACCACAGCAGTTTATTTTTGCCTGATTTCCCTAAACATTATCTTTGAGCTTTCCCCATTGATAATTCTTCTTGCTGGACTGATGACCCTGGTCACCATGGGAAAGAGCAGGGAACTCATGGCCCTGCGCTCCATAGGCATTTCCACCAGGAGAATATCCATGCCCATTCTGGCTGGAGCCATGATTCTTGCCGTGGTTTTTACCACAATGAAAATATTTCTTATCCCAGAGGCCAACAAGGCAGCTAATCTGATACTCAAAATGGAAACTGGAGTCAGCAGCAAGGACAGGGGAACCGTGGCAGAAGGGGGCAGGCTATATTACCGGGGTAAGGATTCCATTCTAACCGGCCAGATACTGATTCCAGATGGTTCTATGCTGGCAGATGTGGAATGGATGTTTTTCAGCCCTTCATACAAAGTCAGTATGATAATAGCGTGCGCCCAGGCAAGGTATGTGGACAACAGGTGGGAATTTACAAGGGGTGTTAAAAGGCAGGATGAAAAAAGCAGTTTTTTTGACAGGCTGTCAGTGGATATTGATTTAACCCCCCAGGACCTTCTGGCCATAGAAACCCCTGTAGAGGAAGCGAGTGCCTCGCAACTTCTGAAGGCAATACTTCGGCTTCGCAGCCTGGGCCTTCCATATCATAAGCAGGAAACAACACTTCTCAGTCAGCTTCTTTACAGTTTTCTCGGGGTCAGCCTCCTTTTTGCCTGTCTTCCCCTGGTTTTTTTTCGCGTGGAGGGAGGAGCAGCAGTGGGGCTGGTGCTGGGCACAGGTATTGGCTTTGGTGTTTGGGCTCTATGGAACATGGCTGTCTCCATGGGAAAGACCGGGGCAATTTTACCCTTCATTGCCACAATGGGCCCCCATATCTTTCTCATCAGTGCAGGTATATGGGCCAGAAAAAGATTCAGCTTTTAGAAAGGACACACGAAAATGACAGAAAGGGAACGAATAAAGGAGATAATAAGCAGGCTTCAAAAGGAGTATGACAAGGCACGAATAGCACTTGAATTCAAGGACCCGTTTCAACTCCTGGTGGCAGTCATCCTTTCTGCCCAATGCACTGATGTCAGGGTGAATATGATTACCCCCGCCCTTTTTGAACGATTTCCCGGCCCCAGGGAAATGGCCCAGGCTGATGTCAGTGAAATTGAAGAAATCATACGTTCCTGTGGCTTCTTCAGGAACAAGGCCAAAAACATAAAGGCTGCGGCTGCCATTTTAGTTGAAAAGTTCGGCGGGAAGGTGCCTGACAACATGAAGGATCTCTTAACGCTTCCAGGGGTAGCCAGGAAAACTGCCAATGTGGTCCTATTTAATGCCTATGGGGTGATCGAGGGCATTGCAGTGGATACCCACGTAAAGAGGCTTGCCAAACGACTGGGCCTTACCCGGGAGACAGATCCTGTCAAGATAGAAAGGGATTTGATGCAGAAGATACCAAAGGAGCTCTGGGGCAGGATAACGTATCTCTTGATTGAGCACGGAAGAAGAGTCTGCAAGGCAAGAAAGCCGGCCTGCGACCAATGCATACTCAAGGATCTCTGCCCGCATTTCAAAAAGACATCGGCGAATTAGGGGCTGTCCAAAAATGAATTGGCGATTTCCCATCTCATCTTCAGGCCATCCTGAGCTGAACCTCAGTTACAAAAAGCGTGGGCGTAGTCTGGCCACGCCTGCGGTTTTGCTCAATCAGTTGGGTGCCTTCTGGCAACTGCGGCAAACTTGCCAGCGGCTATATCAGGGTTAGGATAGAAAACCATGTAAGCGATCACAGGGCACCGCATCTGCTGCGTTAGCGGGTACTTGAAGTACAGGGAGTACGTCTGCGCACCCGCTGCCTTGCATCTGCAGCACCCTGTAATCGCTTACTGGAGGTAGCTACCGCAAGACACCATGATCAGTTACCCTGTGAGGGATTACAAAACCATGAATAAATACAAAGAACAAGTAGAAGAGGCGGTGTCATTTCTTCAGGAAAGACTGCCGTTTGAGCCCTCAGTAATCATAATGGCAGGCACCGGTCTGGGAGGACTGGCACGGGCAATAGATACCAGGCTCTGTCTTTCATACAATGAGATTCCCAATTTCCCCATATCCACAGCACCTGAGCATGCAGGAAATCTCCTGGTGGGAACAATAGGCAAAACCCGATGCGCCCTTTTCCAGGGCAGATTCCATTACTATGAGGGTTACTCCACAAAAAAGCTCACCCTCCCGGTCAGGGTTATGTCCCTTTGCGGAAGCAGGGTCATGATTGCATGCAATGCTGCAGGAGGGCTCAACCTGAATTTTGAATCCGGTGACCTCATGCTCATAGAGGATCACATAAACCTGCTGCCTGACAATCCTCTCCGGGGTGAAAACCAGGATGAATGGGGGCCAAGGTTTCCCGACCTTTCTGATGCCTATTCCAAACCACTTGGCAATCTTGCCAGGACAGTGGGAGGAAGCTTTGGGATACTTCTGAGGGAAGGTGTCTTTGTCTGTGTGCCTGGCCCAAGCCTGGAAACACCTGCTGAAACCAGATACCTGAGGCTTATTGGGGCTGATGCAGTAGCCATGTCATTGGTCCCTGAGGTTATAGTGGCAAGGCATGCAGGCATGGAGGTCCTTGGTATTTCAGTCATTGCAAACGTAAATGATCCGGATAATTTCAGGCCTATTCTCATAGAAGACGTGATAGCCCAGGCACAGAAGGCAGAAAAGAACCTTGAAAAACTTCTCCAGGGCCTTCTTATGGAGTACAGGGATGAACAGTAAAAAAACGCGTCGCATACTGGTTTCAGGAGAATATGTGCTGTGCGGCCCTGGAGAAAGGATTATATCCCAGGGAGCAGTTGCAGTAGAAGACGGGCGGATAAAAGAGGTAGGAGTTTATGAAGATATAAGGCAGAAATACAAGGATTTTTCAGAGCTGAGGCGGCCCTCCGGCCTGGTTATGCCTGGGCTCATAAACGCCCACACACATGCACCAATGGTGCTTTTCAGGGGCATGGCAGATGACTTGCCCCTAAAGACATGGCTTGAAGACCACATCTTTCCTGCAGAGGCAAGGCTTAACCAGGACCTAATTGCCCTTGGAACAGAACTGGCCTGCGCAGAAATGATCAGATCAGGCACCACAGGCTTCATAGACATGTATCTTTTTGAAGAAACCATTGCCAGGGTTACCGACCGGGTTGGTATGAGGGCCTGGCTTGGAGAAGGCATCTTTGATTTCCCTTCCCCTTCTTTTCCCTCTGGACAAGATGCCCTGAGGGAAACCGAACGGCTCAGCAAGGCATGGGAGGGCAACCCCAGAATTACAATAACCGTAGATCCTCATACTCCTTATACCTGCAACCAAGCCTTGCTTGAAGATGCCCGGGAGCTGGCATCATCCCTTGATCTCCATCTCGTAATCCACCTTGCAGAAACCAGGTGGGAGATAGAGGAGATCACAAGAATTCACGGGTGTTCACCTGTGGAATACCTGGACTCCCTTGGCCTTCTTTCACCAAGGCTTCTTGCTGTGCACTGCGTCTGGCTGAGTGAAAGAGACATGGACATCCTCTCAGAACGCGGAGTCAGTATTGCACATTGTCCTGAGAGCAACCTTAAGCTCGGCTCTGGTATCGCTCCTGTTGCAAGGCTTCTTAAAAAGAATGTTCGGGTGGCACTTGGCACCGATGGAGCTGCCAGCAACAATGACCTGGACATGTTTGGCGAAATGGATACCGCGGCAAAGCTTCCCAAGGGGCTCCTTCAGAATCCATCTGTAGTCTCTGCAGCCCAGGTGCTTTCCATGGCGACAGTAGACGCAGCTCTGGCCATGGGCAGGACAGACCTTGGAAGGCTTTCCCCAGGATACCAGGCGGACATCATAATCCTGGATCTGGACAGGCCAACCCTCAGGCCCTGCTACAACTGTATTTCTCAGGTAGTCTATGCTGCCAAAGGTGGGGATGTTACAGACGTCATGGTTGGGGGCGATATGCTAATGATTGATGGCAAACTGGTCACTATTGATGAGAAAAGGCTGCTGGCAGAGGTAAAAGCGTGGCGTAAAGCCTGAAATTTTATCAGGAGCATTCCATTTGGATCTTTCCGCGCGACCGGCAAGCTGCCAAATGATGCATTGACATCATCTTTAATGGTATGATTCTTCCATGAGAACGATACTGACAATAATAGATGATGACATACTGGAACGGGCACGGAAATTAGCAGCGAAGTTACGAAGGCCATTCAAGGCTGTTGTCAATCAAGCCCTACGTGCTGGTCTCGACCAAGTTGAACGGCCTGCAAAACGGCGTCCTTACAAGACCAGGCCTCATAAAATGGGCCTTCGGCAAGGTTACAGCCTGGACAATATACAAGAGCTGCTTCTCCAGGTAGAAGGCGAGGATTGCCGTTGATTCTCGTGGATGCCAGCATTCTGTTGTATTAGGAAGACTCTCTTCACCCGCTTAACCCGCCAGCGCGTGCATGGTGGGATGATAAACTTTCAGGCAGTGAATCTGTTTGCCTGTGCTGGCTGGTATTGTCCGCTTTTATCAGGACAGGAACTAACCCGCGAGTGTTCGAACACCCGCTCTCCCTGGAACAAGCATTTTCTAGTGTGCG
>QOAL01000210.1 GCA_003978135.1 Thermodesulfatator sp. | reverse complement strand
TTCCTGCGCATACGAAGCTGCAGTACCTGACGGCTGAAGATGTGTTCTATGAGTTTCTCCTGGTCGTCCTCAGTGATCCAGACAAACTCCACTGCGATGAAATGGCCGGATTCCTCTTTCCTGCTCCTTACCACCTTTCCAAAACAGTTAAAATAATAATGCTCAGGCAGAAGTCCTATGTAAAAGCTGAGCAGTCTCCCGGGTGCCAGGTGTTCCTGGGAGCGAAAACCAATACCCTTGGCGCTCAGGTCCACCTTGTAAAGCCTGGCACGGTATTCCGGGGATAGGGACGTATCCTCTGAACCCAAGATGCCAAGCAGGAGATTAAGTTTTTGATCCAGGATTTCCAGTATGGCCGCCAGGTCAGGGTCTCGATCCCTGAGCCTCTTCATGTGGTTTTTTGTGCTTTTCCTCAGGGAGGGGTGGCTGGTTTCTATCCAGGGATCACTAAGGCCCTCCATGTATTCGCTTATCCTTTCTTCATACTCCTGTTGGGATATCTCCTTGAAACCCATGAGTATCCGGTCCTTGACCCTTATGCTTTGCCTTTTTTCAGTATCGGTATCCTTGATAATATTCATATCAGTGCTTTTTTACTCCAGCGGCAGGGGTTCCTGCTCCAGTAATCCTTTTGAATTCAGAGGCCTTACATCGAAATTGTCCGGGTTTCTGGGCTGCAGGAAGATTATCTCAACCCTCCTGTTTTTTGCCATGTGTTCAGGTGTATCATTAAGCACCAGGGGCTGACTGGGTCCATAGCCTACTGCTGCCATTCGGGACGGATCTATGGAATGATTTTTCAGCAGGTAAACCACCACGGAAGCTGCCCTTGCTGCAGATAGGTGCCAGTTTGATTCAAAGGTGCCGGAAACAGGGGAATCGTCAGTATGTCCTGTTACCATGATTTCCCCAGGAACAGTTTCAATTATTGACCTGATCTTGTTCAGTATGGGCTTTGATTCCTCTCTCAACTGGTCGCTTCCCGGGTCAAAGGTGATCTGGTCATTCATCCTGAGCACCACCCTGTCCTTTAATGCCTCGACCTGGACCTCGCCCTTTATCAGTTCCAGCTTTATGGCCGATTTGATCTTTTCAAGTATTACATCCACTGAAAATACCGGGTTGAAGTCCCTGGAGACAATGTCAATACCCTTTGGAATATCCAGGGTAATTTCCTGTTTCTGGACACCAAAGGCCTTTTCCAGGGAGCCGGCAACCTCCTTGTACATGGCAGGATCTGTTGTTGAAAAGGAAAGCAGCAGGACAAAGAAACACAGAAGCAGGGACATGAGATCACCAAAGGTGACCATCCATAATGGTGCTCCCTTGGGGCATTCACATTTCTTGGCCATTTTCAGGCAGCCTCCTCCGTACTGCTTCCCCTTGCCTTGGGCGGCAGAAAGGTTTTAAGGAGCTCTTCGAGCACCCTTGGGTTCAGCCCTTTCTGAAGGCCGAGAACGCCTTCCAGCACCAGTCTCTTGTTCAGTTCCTCTTCCTGGCTTCTTCTTTTTAGTTTGTCTGCTATGGGCAGGGCAATGAGGTTGGCCAGGATGGCTCCGTACAGCGTAGTCAGGAGTGCGATGGCCATGGCAGGGCCGATACTTGCAGGGTCTGACATATTGCCAAGCATGTTTACCAGGCCAACCAGTGTTCCAATCATGCCGAAGGCCGGGGCAGCGTCCCCGATTGCATCAAATATGCCTTTTCCAAGGCCGTGTCTTTCAAGGGTAAGGTCTATCTCCTTTTCCAGTACATCCTGGATGAATTCAGCCTCATGTCCGTCTACACAGTACATGATGGCCTTTTTCAAAAATGGATCGTCTATAGGCTGTTTTTCAAGTTTTAACAGGCCCTCCTTCCTGGCAATATTGGAAAGTGTAACCAGCTCCTGAATTATTTCTTCAGGGGGCCGGGCCTTGGCGAAAAAGGCCTTCATTGCCACGCTCATGCTGTTAAGCACATCCGGCAGGGTGAATCTTATGAATGTGGCTGCAGTGGCCCCGCCAATGACAATGAGAACAGACGGTACGTCTATAAAGGCGCTTAGGGATCCACCCAGGAGAATAGCAACAGTGATGAGAACCATTCCGGCAATCAGGCCGATTACAGTTCCGATATCCATATAATCAGAAGAAACCCCCTTTGCTTATTTGGTGAGCAGTTACTTTTTCTTTTCTCCTAATCGGAAATTTAGAGATTATTGATAAGGGGTTTGTTCCAGTATATTCAGGATGCTATCCATTCTGCCCTTGGGTATCCTGCCGCGAATGGAAAGTTCAGGTGCGAATATGGAAAGCATGTATTCCCAGACGAGGAGTTCTGTCTCGTCCAGACTGCCATCTTCTGGAGTCTTCTTTGACTGTCTGAGATCCTTTGTTTTTCTCAGAACAGGTAAAAATTTTTCAAATCTTTTCTGCTTGTCCAGATCTTTTGCAGGATTTTCCAATGCCCTCTGAAGCCTGATATCAAGGCCTCTGGCGAATCTTGGCATTTCTTTTATGAATTCCACTGACCTGTCTGCAGGGAATGCTTCATCCAGAAGAAGCTGCGCCAGCTCGTCTATGCACGGCAGCACCGATGCAGCATAACGCTCTGTAACCGGCTGCCGGGATATCTTTTTCCTCCTGACCAAATAGGCGTTGAATGCAAAGACAGTTCTGGTGATTTGCTGCAACAAGGCCTCGGCGTCAGCTATCATGGTCTTTCTTATTTCCACCACCCGCTGATCAATGTCTTGTTTTGAGGGTAAATCATTCCATTTTCCGAAATGTTTCCTGGTAATGAGTTCGACTGTGTTGGTGCATAGCTGTTTCACATTCACCACAGGAATTGGCAACTCGCTCTTGACATCCGCCCTGGACAGCTGGCTGTTCAGCCTGTTCTTGACGAGTTTTGACAAATAACGTATCTCCTTCCCGAGTTTTTGGGACAGTATGGCATTTATACCTTCCATGCTTCGGTCAATGGCCTCTTTCTTGTCCGGAAATAGCTTTATTTGAACGACGCCGGGTTTTCTGTCATGTGGAACCAGTGCCGGATAAGCTGTGATACGGAGCCCGCCTTTCATGGTGCCAACATGGATGGATCGCGGGATTTCATCAAGCTCTTTCAGATCAACTGGTTTTTCCCACGAAGAGCAGGCAGTTTTCCATAGAGGACTGTCAAAAAGGGATTGCCGGCTAGCCTGTAGATATTTTTTCTGCAGTGCCTCCAGGTCCCTGGACCTTTCAATGACAGCTCCGCCTTCCCCTACAAGCTCTATTCTCATGACCAGGTGAGACGGCAGTTCAGGGATAGCCGCCAGGTCGTTTTCCTGGAGTTCTATGCCAGTCAGCCTTTTTACCTGTTCTTTTAGATTTTCCTGAAAGGTGCCGGTACTGCTGTCCATTGCCCTGCAGATTTCTTCAGCTGCCTTTTCGTAGTCGAAAATAGTGCGTCTAATGTTCTTGGGCAGGTATTTCAGAATGAATTCTACCTTTTCCTGGAGAAAACCCGGAACCAGCCATTCCAGGGCATCTTTATCCAGGCGCGGGAGAAAGGCCAGGGGAACCCTGACGGTTATGCCGTCTTCGTCGAGTCCAGGGCAGAACCTGTAGGTTAGCTGGAGTCTTTGTCCTGCCATGTCAATATGCCCAGGATAAAGGCGGCCGGTGGATTCATGGGCGGATTTCTGTAACAGGTCTTCTTTCCTTAAAACCAGATTTCCCATTGCAACAGGATCCATTTTCATGGCCTTTTTGAGGTCAGCCTCGTCCGCGATTTCTATTCCGGTTTTTTCCTCAAGCCTGTCAATGGCCCTTGAAAAAAAATCTTCCAGGACATCCTGTTCCACCAGGGGGCCAGGAGAGCGTTGCCTTTCCTCCATGTCCCGGATTTTTTCAAGAAGCCGCCTGTTTTTTTCATTAAATGGAAACCTGTTTTTCAGTCTGCACTCGCAAAGTCCGTCCCTGATCAAAATTTCCCTGGCAAGGGATCTGTCCACCTTTTTAAGAGGATATAGCCTGCCGGGTACAATGGTGAGCCCGTAGAGTGCCACTTTTTCTGTACAGACCGCTTCTCCCCTGGAGGCTGACCACCTGGGCTCAAGGTACGAGTATTTGCACAGCTCCTTGCCAAATTCCTCTATCCATTCGGGTTTGACAGGAGCTACGGTTCTGGCAAAGAGCCGAGAGGTCCTTACCTGTTCAGCAGATACTATCCACTGGGGCCTCTTCTGAAAAAGGCAGGAACCAGGAAAGATATACAGTTCTTTTCCCTTGATTCCGCAATAGGCGTTTTTACCCTTCTTGAAGGCTATATTTCCGAGAAAGCCTGACAGTACGGATCTGTGGACTGCATCCCTTACAGACCTTGACAATTCCCGTTTGGAAAATTTGATATCATCCCTGCTCAACCGTCTTTTGGTGACCTGCATTTCATTAACAGTGTCAAGGATCTGGTACAATATGTCTTCCCATTCCTTCATTCTCGGATACGATAAGAAGTTCTGAGTGCAGAATTTTTTAAGACCAGCGGTTCCTGTACCTTTTGCCCTGAGGGAACACCACTTGTCCCATAACAGAATCCAGGTAATGAAATCACTTTCCTCATCCCGGAGGAGCTTGTGAGCAGAGATGGCTTCTGATTCTTTTTCCAGGGGCCTTTGTCTCGGGTCCTGGATGGACAAGGCGGACACAATCACGAGGATTTCCCTGGTACATCCTTCCCTTATTCCCTGAATAATGATCCTTGAAAGTCTCGGGTCCAGGGGAAGGCGTGCCATCTTTCTGCCAAGCCCTGTAAGCCGCTCCCTGGAATTAAGCGCACCAAGCTCCTTCAGGGTGTGCATGCCTTCCCTGATGGCGTTTCGGGGAGGCGGATCAACCATGGGAAAGCGCGTCATCGGACCCTGGCCCAGGTTGAGAAGTTTGAGGATTACCTCTGCCAGGTTGCACCTGAGTATCTCAGGAGGAGTATGCTCCGGACGGGATAAGTAGTCTTCCCGGGAGTATAGCCTGAGGCATATCCCTGCCTCCACTCTTCCTGCCCTTCCTGCCCTCTGGTCTGCACTTGCCCTGGAGATGCGGGATATGGGCAATGCCCTGGTATGGCTGTTCACATTGTAGGTGGAAATCCGGGCGAGCCCTGAATCTACCACATATCTTATGCCCGGAACGGTTATGGATGTTTCTGCGATATTGGTTGCAAGAACTATTTTTTGCTTGGTTGAACCTGTAAATAACCTGGCCTGATCCTTGTGGGAAAGCCTGGAAAACAGGGGGAGAATCAGGCACTGATCCCCAAGGGCTCCTGTAAGCAACTTTCTCGCTTCAAGGATATCGCGTTCCGTGGGCAGGAATGCCAAAATATGGCCAAAGGGATCTATGCGTCTTATTTTCAGTACAGCCTGCTTTATCCTGGCAGGCATTTCCATGGAAGTATCATTTTCTTCCGGATTGTCAGGTTCATACAGTATCTCAACAGGATATGTTCTGCCCTTGATATGGAACAGGGGAGGGTTGTTGAAGAAGCTTCTGAACTTGTCCACCTCCATGGTGGCAGAAGTGATAACGAGTTTCAGGTCCTTTCTCTTTTTAAGAAGCCTTTTTAACATGCCGGAAATGAGATCGATGTTCAGGCTTCTTTCATGGGCCTCATCAAGAATTACCGTGTCATAGGCAGAAAGCCTGGGGTCATTTTGCATTTCTGCAAGCAGCATTCCGTCGGTCAGGAACTTGATCCGGGTCCTGTGGTCTGTCCTGTTGTGAAAGCGGATCTTATAGCCTACGATGCCATGTCCCAGATTCTGGAGCTCCCTGGCAACGCGCTGGGCAAGCGACACTGCGGCAATCCTTCTGGGCTGTGTGCAGGCAATTTGGCGCTTTTGCCCCCTGCCGGCAGCAAGGCATATCTTTGGCAGCTGGGTGGATTTGCCAGAGCCTGTTTCTCCTGTGAGTATGACGACCTGGTTGCTTTTAATAAGATTTACCAGCCTGTCCCAGAACTTGCAGATTGGAAGGCCAGGCTGGCATTTGATCCTGGAAGTACTCAATGGGTAGGTGTGGTCTCAGACGAGATTGCTGAGATAGGGATTGGTCCTTTTCTGGTTGCCAAGGCTGTCCGTGGGCCTTGGACCGTAATCATGGCCTGGAAGTACGATTGTGTCATCTGGCAGAGGTATGATTCTTTCCTTCAATGTTTTGATGAGGATATTCATGTCGCCGCCTGGAAGATCTGTTCGGCCAACGGCATCTATGAACAGGGTGTCGCCTGTGGCAAGATGTCCTTGTCCAAATATGCAGACAGAGCCTGGTGAATGGCCCGGTGTATGGATAATCCGGAACCTTAGATTCCCTACCGGCAGCTCCTGGCCATCTTCGAGATAGCCGTCAGCAGGAGGAGCTGCCTCGAAGCCCCATGACCTGAACATTTGAACAATTTCCGGCTCACGAAAGAGTTCATCGTCTTCCTTGTGCATGAGCACAGGCGCTCCGGTCAGGGCCTTCATGCGTGCATTGCCACACGTATGGTCTGGATGGCCATGTGTATTAACTATAGCCTTCAATTCCAGGCCGAGTTTTTTAATGGTTTCTGCGAGAAATTTCTCACTTCCTGCAGGGTCAATAACTATTGCCTCTTTTGTGTCCGGACAGCCTATGATATAAGCCCTGACCTGCAAGGGGCCTACTGTGTATTCTTTCAAAATCATGTGTTTTTAAGCCTCTTGTTCCTGATTTATATTTTATTCCTCAGCCTGTTTCTCTCCCTGGAGGTCACTTTGGAAGTGAAAAAGGGAGGAAGAGATATAGTATTCCTCCTTAAGCCATGCTCCTAGATCGGCCATTTTGCATCTTTTGCTGCAGAATGGCCGAAAGGGATTGGAGGAAAAGTCCACTGGCCTTCCACATCGCGGGCATTTTTTCCTTGTTTTGCTTAGGTTTTCCATATCTCTAATTCCTGGAATTCCATACCGTTTCGCCAATGCTTACAGAAGAGACGGTTTCCTCCGTTTTTTCCTGCCAGACAGCAGTCCCAGCAACCAGCCAGCCAGAAGCACGCCACCGCCGGCAAGGAACCATTTCACATTGGAATTAGCCTCCATGTTGTTAACCCTTTGTTTCAGGGAAATAAGCTGTTCATTGGCCTGGCTCAATTTCTTTTGGGTTTCGGTCAACAGCTTTCTGGTCTGAACTACATTTGCTGCATCCTGTTTAAGTTGCTGGTAACGGGTTTTTAGGGAATCCCTTTCGGCAATGCACTTGGTAAGCTGCTTTTTGAAGTCCGAACCCGAAGCAGAGATTTGGGCCAGTTCCTCCTTCAGCTTATTATATTTTTCCCTGAGGGCCTGGTTCTTTTTTTTAAGGGTTTCCACCTGGGTTCTTGGGGGAGGCGTTTCGGTTAGGTATCTCCTGAGCATCCATCCTTCTTTTCCGCCTGCTGTTCTCACAAGGGCCCAGGCATCCTCTTCCTTCAGTAATTCAACCCTTGTACCGTCGGAAAGTACGGCAATTATCTTTTTTTGCCCGCTTTTGCCTGTTCTCAGTGGAACCTCACTGGAAGGGGCCACGTAAAGACTATAGGCATAAACCGGCATGGCCAATGTCATGAAAAAGAAAAAGACAGTTAGGGTCATCCTGAGTTCATTATTCATATTAATGCGTATCCTTTCAGATTTCATGGATCAGCCCAGTTCATTCATTTTTCCGTGAATTGAGCATTCGTGTCGGTTTTTCATAACCTTTGCGGATAGATATTTAGGGTAAAACAAGGAGGCCTGCAACTTAAAAAACGAGAAATACGTGAATCCGTATATCGCGCTTCTAATGGCAATCAAATACATGTTTCGTATAATTCCAACATCATAAAGCCTGCCGAGGGCATTCGCTGTTTGTCTCCATGGCCCAGGGACAAGGATTTCTTTCAAGATTCACCAAAAGCCC
>QOAL01000089.1 GCA_003978135.1 Thermodesulfatator sp. | reverse complement strand
AGGAGGGAAAAAAAGAGAAATGGCTTGAACTGCAGGGGACACCACCGGAACAGGTTCGGCCCCTGGTGGAATATCAGGAAATCGAGGCTGCTGAACGAGAAACAGCCTTTGGGGAGCACCTTCCAGAGGGTCTGGTACTTCGTGTTGAAGGAGAGGAGGGATGAGATTCTTTGCCTTTCTTTTTCTGGTACTCGGTCTGTGGGCCCTGCTGGTTAGTTTTTCCATGGGCCTTGAGGGATGGAAGGCAAAACAGTGGCCCGAAGCAAAGGGCAGAATCATTATCTCCAAGGTACAGGAATGGCGTACTCCTGGAAAGATAAGGATAGCAAGGCTATGTCTGGACGTAGATTATTTGTACCTGGTGGGGGAAAGGGTGCTTGAAGGGCACAGGCTGAACAGCGGATGGCGCTGTTTTGCTTCAGAGGATCACATTAAAAAAATATTGAAAAGATATCCATCAGGCAGGCAGGTCAGGGTCTATTATAATCCGGAAAATCCGGAAAAAAGCCTTCTTGAACCGGGTATAAGCTGGTCTGTGCTCTTTCTTGCCGGCATAGGTGTTATCAATCTGTCCATTGCCATACCCCTTATAAGATCCTCCCGCCGGGGCCGGAGATATTAACCGTCAGCATTGCCTGTTAACCTTAAGATTGTACAGCCCGGCAAACCTGCGATCCGTATAGTCCTGAGATTAGCCCCCGAAACTCTTCCAGAAAAGGTCCTGTACCAGTTCCCTCAACTCTGCTTCCCTTTCCTCCGAAAGCTCTTCAAATTGAATGCCGTAAAGAAAGTGCAGCTTTTCAGCAACCCGCCATCTTATGATTCCAGCGATCTTAAGCGGCCGGATACTGTCAATGGTCAAGTCCACCTTTTCCCCTTTTTCCAGCCTTTTCTGGGTCTCCAGCTTTAGGCCTCCCGTGCTGATGTCCTGCACATATCCCTTGAAAAACGCACCTTCTGAATGGCACACTGCATCAAGATTCAGGGGCATTCGCTGGAGTCTTCTTTTTTCTGCTCTTTTTTTATTCAATACTGTCTCCGGTGATTCTTTTTATGCTGGTTGCCATTGACAGCTTGCAATTATCACCCGTTTATTTTATTTCATCCAGTACATATATCTTTTCTTATATCTTATTCGGATAATTTTGGAAGTATCTGTATTTTATCAGGGCTAGAACCCGGGATATTCTCGGGTAGAACCAGCCCTTTTTTAGTGACAAGAGGAATCCAGGTAAAATGCGCAGAAGGATAAAAGAGATAGTCGAGGATGTTTATTTAAAACTGGCAGCTCAGGGGAATTTTCCCAGGACTGAAATACCAGAGGATCATATTATTTCTGTACCGAAACAGGAACAGCACGGGGACTATGCCAGCAATTTCTGTCTGGTGATGGCCTCGCACCTGAAAATGGCACCAAGAAAGATAGCAGAAAAGCTCCAGCCCGAACTGGAACAGGAAGGTCTGTTTGAAAGGGTGGAGGTGGCAGGGCCTGGTTTTTTGAATTTTTTCCTGTCAGCCGATTTCTGGCAGGACAACCTGCTTGAGATCAGAAAGAAAGGACATGAATACGGAAGGTCGAATTCCGGTAAGGGGAAAAAGGTCTTGGTGGAATTTGTCAGTGCTAATCCCACAGGGCCCTTGCATGTGGGACATGGACGTGGTGCAGCAGTAGGAGATTCCCTGTGCAGGGTTCTGAAAATGGCAGGATATGACGTGTCCAGTGAGTATTATATAAATGACGTTGGAAACCAGATGCAGACCCTGGGGAAGTCTGTGTACCTGAGGTACCAGGAATACTTTGGCAGAAAGATTGATTTCCCCAGGGAATGTTATCAGGGTGATTACATAAAGGATATTGCCGCACGTATTGCCAGGGAAGAGGGTGAAAAATTTCTGGACTCGGACATTTCCAGCCACATGGATTTTTTCATTGAAAGGGCAGTTTCTGAAATTTTTACAGGCATAAAAAAGGACCTTGAGGATTTCAGGGTGCATTTTGATAGCTGGTTCAGTGAAAGGACCCTCCACGACTCAGGCCTTGTTGAAAGGACAATAGAAGAGCTCAAAGACAGGGGCCGAATATACGAAAAGGACGGGGCACTGTGGTTCAGAACATCAGACTTCGGAGACGAAAAGGACAGGGTGGTCAAGAGGTCAAATGGCGTCCTAACCTATTTTGCCGCGGATATTGCCTATCACAGAAACAAGTTTGAGCGTGGTTTTGAAAGGCTTGTGGATATCTGGGGTGCAGATCACCATGGTTATATCCCTCGTGTCAAGGCCGCTATAGCAGCCATGGATTTTGATCCTGAAGCCCTTGATGTTCTCCTGGTACAGCTTGTAAACTTGATAGAAGGCGGCGAGATAAAGGCCATGTCCACCAGGGCCGGAGAGTTTATAACCCTCCGGGAAGTGATAGATGACGTGGGTACTGATGCAGCACGTTTCATCTTTCTGACCAGGCGTTGTGACAGCCACCTGGACTTTGATCTTGATTTGGCCAAGAGCCAGAGCCAGGAAAACCCTGTTTACTACGTGCAGTACGCCCATGCCAGGCTTGCAAGTGTTTTCAGGACTGCTGAGGAAAAGGGGGTTGCTGTCAGGGAGCCTGGAGAAGTGGATCTGTCAAGGCTGAGTGACCCTGAAGAAATGAAGATCATGAAGCTTCTGGCCTTTTTTCCGGATACCGTTTCCCAGAGTGCCAGGAGCCTTGAACCCCACAGGATCAGTTATTACCTGACAGAACTGGCAGGCCTGTTGCATAAGTATTATACTACTCATAGGTTCATTGGAGATGATCCTGAAATCACCCAGGCAAGACTGCTTTTGGCAGGAGTAGTTAAAACCGTTTTGAAGAATGGACTCAATCTTCTCGGAGTAAATGCCCCGGACAGGATGTAGACTTTGTAAACCGTCCTTTCATCCGGGTATTTTTCAACCGGAAAGGAACAGATAATGGCAGCCAATAAGAAAAAATCCAAGCCCATACAATTCCAGATAGGCTGGCCCGGACTCATAGCCATTGTGGTATCCACTGTGTGCGTTTTGCTCTGGACCTTTGTCCTTGGTTTCTGGATGGGGCAGAAGGTATTCACAGGATGTGAATCAGCCAGTAGCGTCGAGACTGCGGTTAAGCCCCACATGCAGCAAAGCCGGTCAAACGTGGAACTGCCTGCAAGGAACGATGAGATTCTTTACGGCAATGAGACAACACTTTTTGACCAAAATGAAAAGGCCATAGAAGACCTGAGGGAACAGCTGAAGCTCGAGGAGCCCAAGGCTGAATCTCCTGCCGAAGTGGTGACATCTCCTGCCGGAGCTCAAGAAAAAGCTGCCATTAAGGAAAAAGGGCTTACTGAAACAACACAAAAGGCAGCCAGGGACCAAAAGGAAAAGAAAAAGGTAAAGAAAGCCGAGGCCAAGAAGAAAAGCCCCAAGGCCGAAGCTTCTAAGAAGAAAGAGCCCAGGGAATATTTTTCCCTTCAGATAGCCTCCTACAAGACAAGAAGCCAGGCAGAGAAGGAATCTTCCAGGTGGCAGAAGAAGGGTTACCATGTGCAGATACAAAAGGCAGATCTCAAGCGAAAGGGAATCTGGTACAGGGTCCTTCTGGGTAAATATTCCAGTCTTGACAGGGCAAAGAAGGAGGCATCCAAACTGGCTGCAAAGGATGGCATTCGTTCCTACGTGGTAAAGAGCAGGAAGTAAAAGCCCCCTCTTTTGGTGAACATTAGCAATTTAGCCGGGTACCGGATGGCCCCCTTAATATTTGCTTGTCCTTTGACACTTGCTTTTTCCTGTCATATCTTTTTCGTGGGAATCCAAAGGGATATGGAAATAGGGCAGTTTAAAAAAATTATCCATCCTTTTTTTGACAGAATTTCTGAATGAAGATACGAAAGGCCAAAATAAACGACGTAAAGCCTATTCACGAGCTTCTGACGCATTTTTCTGAAAAGGGACTTTTGCTTCCCAGGTCACTTAGTGATCTGTATGACCATCTCAGGGATTATAATGTCTTTGAGGACCAGCATGGCCAGATAATAGGTGCTGTGGCCCTCAATGTTTCCTGGGAGGACCTGGCTGAGATCAGGTCTCTGGCAGTCAAGGAGGATTATCAGGCCCAGGGACTTGGGCGCAGACTGGTGGAATACTGTTTGTCTGACGCCATCACCCTTGGGATCTACAGGGTATTTACCCTGACATACCAACCGGATTTTTTCAGAAAACTCGGCTTCAAAGAGGTTGAAAAAGCAGTCCTTCCACACAAGATTTGGGCTGACTGTGTTCACTGCCCGAAATTTCCAAATTGCGATGAAACAGCACTTTTAATAGACATGTACTGAGAGCCCATATTTTTAAGGAATTTTTGTCCACGGGCTTCAGTCGTATAATGAGGTTTTTTATACAATTATGATAGCAAATTTACTGACCAAGGTTTTTGGTACCAAACACGACAGGGAAATCAAGAAGATCCAGCCTCTGGTGGAACAGATCAACAGCCTGGAACCTGACATAAAGAAGCTTTCAGATGATGAGCTGAAGGCAAAGACACCCTATTTCAAGGAGTTGATTGAAAAGGGCAAAAGCCTTGATGATATTCTTCCAGAGGCCTTTGCCGTGGTCCGGGAGGTCTCCTGGCGAGTTCTGGGAATGCGTCATTTTGACGTTCAGCTAATTGGCGGCATTGTCCTGCACCAGGGCAAGATCGCCGAGATGAAGACCGGTGAAGGCAAGACCCTGGTGGCCACTTTGCCTGTCTATCTTAATGCCCTTACTGGAAGAGGAGTTCACGTGGTAACAGTTAATGATTACCTGGCCACCAGGGACTCCGACTGGATGGGAAGGGTGTACAGGTTTCTCGGGCTGGACGTGGGGGTTATTGTCCACGGCCTTGACGAGGATGAAAGAAAGGCAGCTTACCATGCCGATGTTACCTATGGAACCAACAATGAGTTCGGCTTTGACTTCCTGCGGGACAACATGAAATATGCCCTGGAGGACATGGTTCAGAGAGAATTTCATTATGCCATTGTTGACGAGGTTGACAGCATCCTCATTGACGAGGCCAGGACGCCTCTCATCATTTCAGGCCCATCTGATGAATCTACAGAGCTCTATTATCAGGTCAACCAGATAATTCCTTTTCTCAAGAAGGAAGAACATTATACAGTGGATGAAAAGGCCCGTTCAGTAATGCTTACTGAAGAGGGCGTTGCCAAATGCGAAAGGCTCCTTGGGCTGGAAAATCTTTATGATCCTGCCAATACGGAAATCCTTCATCATGTCCAGCAGGGCCTGAAGGCCCATGTTTTGTTCAAGAAGGATGTGGATTACATTGTAAAAGACGGACAGGTAATCATAGTTGATGAATTTACAGGCAGGATCATGCCTGGACGGCGCTACAGCGATGGTCTTCACCAGGCACTTGAAGCCAAGGAAGGAGTGAAGATTGAGAGCGAAAATCAGACCCTGGCATCCATCACGTTCCAGAATTTTTTCCGCATGTATGAAAAACTGGCAGGCATGACCGGTACTGCTGATACAGAGGCAGCAGAGTTCAAGAAGATTTACGACCTGGATGTAGTGGTGATTCCTACTCATCAGCCCATGGTCAGGGTGGATCATCCGGACATGGTCTTCCGTACAGTTGATGAAAAGTTCCAGGCAGCAGCACGGGAGATTAAGGAGCTTTACAGGGAAGGGCGTCCGGTGCTTGTAGGTACCACCAGCGTTGAAAATTCTGAAAGGCTGTCTGCACTTCTTAAGAAAATGGGCGTGCCCCACGAGGTCCTGAACGCAAAGCACCACGAGCGTGAGGCAGAAATTGTTGCACATGCCGGCGAAAAGGGCAGGGTGACCATTGCCACCAACATGGCAGGACGAGGTACAGACATCGTGCTGGGAGAAGGAGTGGCAGACCTGGGAGGCCTCCACATCCTTGGAACCGAAAGGCACGAGTCAAGGCGTATTGATAACCAGCTCAGGGGGCGTGCCGGTCGTCAGGGCGACCCTGGCTCGTCCCGCTTTTACCTCTCCCTGGAAGATGATCTCCTGCGCATATTCGGTTCCGATAAGATTTCCGGTCTTATGGACAAGATGGGGATGCAGGAAGGCGAGCCAATTGAACATCCAATGCTCTCCAAGGCCATTGAAAATGCCCAGCGCAAGGTGGAGGCCCACAACTTTGAAATAAGAAAGCACCTCCTGGAATATGACGATGTCATGAACAAGCAGAGGGAGGTCATATACAGTCTCAGGAAACAGATAATGGCTGGAGAGAACCTCAGGGAGGAGATCTATGGCTATATTGAGGAGGTCGCAGAGCGGTTGGCAAACACACATGCCGATGAGAAGACACCTCCCGAGGACTGGGACTGGAAGAAGCTGGGCGAGCTCCTCAGGGGCCGGTATGCCACTGACTGGGATCACAAGGCCCTGGATGAGTTGCCCTCTACTCCCGACGAGCTGAAAGACCTCATCCAGGCAAAGCTCAGGCAGACCTATGACAGGCAGGTGGAGCGCTTTGGGCCAGAGGAGATGGTAATGGCAGAGCGCTACATCATGCTCCAGAACCTGGACAATCTCTGGAAGGATCACCTTCTGAGCATGGATCATCTCAGAGAGGGCATCGGACTTCGAGGTTATGGCCAGAAGGATCCCCTGAATGAGTACAAGAAAGAGGGCTATGACATGTTCCTGGAAATGGTGGACAGGTTCCACGACGAGACAGTGAGCATCATGCTCAGGATACGTCCCATGAGACCCTCAGAGGTGGAAGAGCTGGAGGAAAAGCGCAGACGCAAGCAGGAAAGAGATCTCCAGATGAGCCACGGTGAAGGCGAGTCAAAGCCGAAACCAGTCAAGAGAAAGGGCAAGAAGGTTGGCAGAAATGCCCCCTGTCCTTGCGGAAGCGGTAAAAAATACAAAAAATGTTGCGGCAGGAAGTAATGAGGGTTCCAGGTTTCAGGGCTTCTGCAGTTGCTGCTGGCATAAAATATCAAAACAGGCCGGACCTTGGCATTATCTGTTGCGATAAACCTGCTGTTACTGCAGCAGTCTTTACCAGAAATCTGGTCAAGGCTGCCCCTGTCCTTGATGCAATGAAACTCCTGGAAAATAATTCTGCATTCAGGGCAGTAGTAGTGAACAGCGGAAACGCCAATGCATGTACGGGCTCCAGGGGACTGGAAGACTGTCTTGTCATCAGAAAAGAGGCTGCTCGCCTCCTTGGATGCAGCCCTGGACAGATCCTTGTTTCTTCCACCGGGGTTATAGGAGCGTTCCTGCCAATGGAAAGGTTTCTTTCAGGTCTTGAAAACGCGGCTGAAGGTCTGTCAGAAGATGGACTGCCAGGCGTAGCAAGTGCGATTCTTACCACAGATACCAGGCCCAAGACCGCCACCAGCAGATTTTCAGTAGATGGTTACCAGATAGTACTTTCAGGTATGGCCAAGGGAGCAGGCATGATAGCTCCTTCCATGGGGCTGCCCCAGGCTACGATGCTGTCATTTGTCTGCTGTAATGCCGCGGTTGACCCTGGATTCTGGCAGTCCGCGCTCCAGGAGGCAGTGGAGCATTCCTTCAATCGCATTACAGTTGACGGGGATATGAGCACCAATGATACGGTTATCGCCATGGCTTCCGGTGTTGCAGGAAACCCGGTGGAAGATGGCAGTGGCCAACTTGCTGAAGGACTGAAAAAGGCCCTTTCCAATCTTCTCATGGACCTTTCCAGGCAGATAGTAAAAGACGGCGAGGGGGCCACCAAGTGCGTCACTGTATTGGTAAGGGGCGCCAGGGATGAGGCGGATGCCGAACTTGCAGCAAGGGCAATTTCCAATTCGAGTCTGGTGAAGACGGCCTTTTTTGGCCAGGACCCCAACTGGGGCCGGATACTGGCTGCTGCCGGACGATCTGGTGCACTGTTTGATCCTGACAGGGCTGACATCTTCATAGATCAGTGCCAGATAGTGAGACAGGGAGCCCCG
>QOAL01000098.1 GCA_003978135.1 Thermodesulfatator sp. | reverse complement strand
TGGCTTTATCTGAAAGGTTTTTTTAAAAGGAGATAAATTTTTGAAGAATTATAAGATTGTTTATTCTTTGTTAATGGGCCTTGTTTTGATGGTTTCCGGGTGTTCCATTTCCGAATCCATTTCATCAAGTTCTGATTCATCCCGTTCCATTTCCCGTTCGAGTACGTCCAGTTCAGGGCCAGAGGTGTCTGAAGAGACCAGGAAGGCCTATGTCAATGATGTATCCACCTACACGGAAGCCGTGGCAGAAAGTGCGGTTACTGCGGATGATTTTATGCGGGGGCTATCCAAGATTGCCCAGAAGCATGGAATCTCTGACTGGGAAAGTTATGAATACACATACAAGGCCATAGGACAGGGGCTCAAGGAAGCGGGAATTCCAAAGGACCAGGTAAAAGATCTGCCCTACCTGAATGTGCTTATAAGTAGTAACAGCCAGAGGCTTGATTGGATAAAAGACGCATACTGATAGCCATTGTTCGTTCCCAAATGGTCCTTTGGACAATGGCCGGGTTGCCCCAAAACAACAATATCACGGATGTAAGCAATTTTTTTTAGGGGGATTTTCTCACAGGGTGCCGTATCTATGGCCCTGTCAGGAGTTTGAAGTACAGGAAGCAGTTCTGCGCGCCCTACATATTAAATCTGCATGACCCTGCAAGCTGATGCAGGAAAATTTATACGGGCTTATATTGATAAGTTACATCTGCGGTTGTAAGCGGTCACAGGGCACCGCATCTGCAGCGTTAGCGGGCGCTTGAAGTACAGGGAGTACGTCAGCGCACCCGCCGCCTTGCATCTGCAGCACCCTCTAACCGCTTACTGGAGACGATGACCACAGGACTCTGTGATCATCTGCCCTGTGAGGGGTAACCTGTGGTTGTCTTCAGGGCGCCTGCCCTCGAGAAAAACCTATTTGTGCATGGTCGTTAAAACCTATTTAGCATCTGTTTTAAAAAAGAGGGCTGTCATAGCCTGCCTTTTTGTTTTCTGCCTTGTTTTTCCGTGGAAATTTTTTCTTGCCGAGGCTGGTGCCTTCTCTGGTGAAGGCCCCGGATTCGTGGATCTGATTTACATAGAATCCAACACAGGGGGAGCAAGTGGCGGTCATGTGGGCTTGAGACTGAACGGATTTGTCTATCATTTTCAGCAGTATCCAGACGGTTTTTTCAGGCTCAAAAGGGATGGCTGGGAGCATTTCAGGCAGGTCTATAACGATATAGAAAATCGTTCCATGTTCGTGGCAGAAACCCGGGTCGCCCCTGGTACTTTAAAGGCACTTGAAAGGCGTCTCACCCTGCTTCTTCTTGCCCAGGCCAGGAATTTTGACAACCTGGAGGCCCTGTCGGGAAATTACCGGTTTATTAAATCATCTGTGACAGGGAAGGACAGCAGTGTGGAAATTCCCGGCCTGGGCCTTTATGACATGGATTCTAAAAATGTTCCCCCTTCCATGCAGCACCTGCACAAATCCATTATAGCCCGTTTCGGAAAGGGCTTTTTCAATAAATGTTTCCGGGCAATCCAGGAACAGATGGCAAGACTTGATACCTGCCCAGCTCCTCATGTAACCTTTCCCCTGGACAGAATGGATCTTGTGCCCCTGGTCCGTACCTTTCCCCAGGCGTTTGCAGAGCTTTATTCCATCAAGGCTGCCATTGCAGTTTTGAGACATGGCATCTCCATAAAGGAGGAAATGCTCATGGACGGAGGGGCAATTTGTCCATGTTTCAAGAAAAGCCTTTCCTCGCTTAAGGAGCGCCTCGAGGAATCAATAATCTCATCCTTGGGCTCAGGAAATCCAGGCCGGGGGCAGGTGCTCCTGGTGCAGATTGCAAGATACCAGGCGGTATCAAGGAGCATCAAGGCGGGACGGCTCCTGGTACTGGACCCCTTTCCGGAAGACTGCCAGAAGGTGTCTCCTGATATTATTTCAGCAGACAGGTATTCCATGGAAATGCTCCATGAAGACCTGAAAAGACGCCTGATAGAGACAGAAAATGGCTTCTGTACCGGAAAGAAACTCGACCAGGTGGCTTACAATGGCCTGGAGAACCAGGCTGCACGGCTTTATGAACTTCAAAGGGGCCTTGAGAACCAGGCTGCCGTACGGATGCATGATGGCGCCGGTCTGCCATGCAAGGCCGCCCGTGTCAGGGTCCGGCGCAGTACTGGTTTGGATCCGGCCATCCTGGGAAAGCCTGGCCAGGACCTTGCCGGATACCGGGCTTGCCTGAGGCGCATCTACTCCTACAATCTTGTAACCTCGAACTGCGTTACCGAGCTTGCCAGGGAGGCTGAAACTGCCCTTGGGGAAGGGGCAATGGCAGAATCTGTATCCAGGTCAATAACCGGCCCGTCTGATTTTATTCCCTTCATGTTTTTCAGGAAATGGGTTTCCTGCATGAAACCTGCCACTGTGGTGTTCATGCCCTCTTTGAGGAAAAGAAGACTCGCTGAGCTCTACCGGCATGAAAACCCGCTGGTAGTTTATCTCAGGGAGTTTAATACCATGAGTTCCACGGTTTACAGGCCGAATCCGGCAGATACCAGTTTCCTCCTGTTCACCGATGATGTCCTGCTGCCGCGCCCGCTATTTGGCGCAGTCAACACCGTATGGGGCGTTTTTTGTACTGCAGCAGGTGTCCTTGTCATGCCCTTTGATCATGGTGGCCAGTTGAGGCACGGTTTCTGGGGCATTGTTTACAGCCTGCCTGAACTGCTTTTTTCGAATATAAGGAAGGGAAGCTTTTCATGGACGGGGCAGTAGTTGGTGCCCGTCCATAAATGGCCCTTTTGCCCAATGACTGTGTTGCTCGTCGGCGAAAAATGCTCATGTACGCCCGGTACACTGCGCTTTTTCGCCTCCTTGCGCCTTACCTCGAACAAAATTGCCTATTTCTGGATGGACACTAGCCGGGGGAAATTCGCTGACTTTAAATCTATAGCACAGTGAGGGACTATGGGGTATTTATTAATTCATTTCAAAAAAGCCTCATGAAAAATATGAAAAATAAGAAACATAACAGCAAGGGCGCTCGGTTTACAGTTGTCGGCTCCATTCTTATCCTCATGGCCGGATTTCTCATGGTACTCATGGGCTTGAACGTATACCAGTATTTCAAGATAAAACCACATTTCGCATCGGAAATAATGGCCCGTCTTAACAGGACCGAGGTCAATAACATCAAGGGATTTTTTGCCCAGGTGTCTGAGAAACTCCTTACCGTCCATGATCTTGGTAAGAATGGCGTACTCAAATTCGAAGATATCATAAACCTCAACAGAAAATTTTTTCCATTATTAAAAAATCAGAAACAGGTTACAGGGCTCATTTTGGCCGACAGCACTGGCCGGGAATATTTTCTCTATCTGGACGGTGACTCCTGGGTCACAAGGGTTTCCAGCGTGAAGGGGAGTGTAACACATATGGTCTTTCAGAAATGGAATGGCCCGGATGAGCCTGTGAAAAAATGGGAAAAGAACGTCAGGGACTATGACCCCAGAAAGAGGCCCTGGTTTCGCAGCTCTTCTTCGGAAAGGCGGGTTTTCTGGTCCCCTGTTTACAGGTTTTATTCCACAGGGAAGCCTGGTGTTACTGCCTCTGTCTCCTGGGCCGAATCAGGGAATCCTCCGCGCACAGTGGTATTTGCCCTGGACATCACCCTGTCACAGATCCAGAAATTTCTTGAACTTCAGGATGATAACAAGCATGAATTGCTCTTCATCCTTAATCCCAGGGACAAGTTTTTCATTACTCCAAAGTATATAGGTATGATCATTACCGCAGCACCTTCTGTTTCCGAGACCGAGGCTGCTGAGGACAGTGTATTGATTTCAAGGATTTTTCAGGCCTGGGAAAAGGCTGGCATGCCCCTTGACAGTTTTGTCAAGGTTTCCATGGATTCCAGTAAATGGCTGGCCTCGCTCCGTCCGCTTGAGCAGGGGGATGAGGCATTCTACGTAGGTATTGCAGCACCTGAAAGGGTCGTTTTGGCAGATTTGAGAAATACACTTTTTGACGTGGATTTTTCAGATATGGCAGTTGCCCTTCTTGGCGGCGCAGTGGTTCTTTTTATTTTCTGGAAGGTTGGAGGCTTCAGGTCTGAAAAAGGACAGGAATCTGTGCCTCCCTTGCTTAGGATACGTGACTATATTGAGCAGGGGGAGGGCAGCCAGGTCGAATTTAAATCCACGGTTCGGACTAATCTCAAGACAGGCAAACAGGGAAAGGAAATAGAATTTGCCTGGCTCAAGGCAGTGGTGGCATTTTTAAATTCCAACGGTGGTGCGCTGCTGATAGGTGTGGATGACGATGGAAGAATCGTGGGTATTGAACCGGACAATTTCGAAAACCAGGATAAATGCCAGCTGCATCTCAAGAATTTGATAAATCAGCATATAGGAGCTGAATATTCCACCTATATAAATATCAGCCTGGTGGAAATAGACGAAAGGACTGTTATTCTGATTGAATGTACCCCATGCGAGGAGCCGGTATTTATGAAAATAGGGAAAAACGAGGAATTTTATATCCGGTCGGGGCCTTCCTCAATAAAGCTTTCTCCCAGCCAGACCGTAACTTTTGTACTGCAAAAGATAAAGGCCGGCGGTTGAAAGGAATGACCCTGACAAACATTTACATGGATACGGTGGAAAAATATGGCAAATAAGAATTTTTCAAACTTTTTGATTCTCGGAATCTTTATCTTCGCTGGTCTTTACGCACTGGGTTATCTTCTTGGCTCCAGTGCGGTGAAATTCAGGCAGCTTGAAAGATCTGTAACAGTAAAAGGGCTTTCAGAACGGGAAATGCCTGCAGACACTGCCATCTGGCCCATACAGTTTTCCTGTGCAGCAGATAATCTTGAGCAGCTTTATTCCAAGCTATCTGCTGACAGCAGTATGATCACGGATTTTCTTAAGCGGGAGGGCTTTGGACCAAATGAAATCACCCAGGGCGTGCCGGCAATTATTGACAAGCTGGCCCAGCAATATAGTGGCAACTCCAGGGCACCCCTTCGGTTTACAGCCACCCAGGTCTTGA
Organism: Thermodesulfatator sp.; assembly: GCA_003978135.1. Taxonomy (GTDB): domain Bacteria; phylum Desulfobacterota; class Dissulfuribacteria; order Dissulfuribacterales; family QOAL01; genus QOAL01. The sequence continues at coordinate 3,007 of QOAL01000098.1, read as the reverse complement.
CCGTGTGTTCCAAAAAGGTTGGACAGGTACGTTCTGCCATGAAAAAACTTTCTGCCCTGGGCCGAAAGGGTATAATCTTTTCCGGCAATAACTATGACAACAGGCCGGAATTTATCTTTTCCCGCCTGAACGAGATCAAGCCGGCCATGATAGAGGAGGCGACCAAGAAGGCCAGGGAAGTGGCCCGTAAGTTCGCCGCAGATTCCGGCAGTCGCTTAGGCAAGATAAAACGCGCCAGCCAGGGGCAGTTTTCCATAAGAAACAGGGACAAGAATACCCCGTACATCAAGAAAATACGCGTGGTTTCTACTGTGGAATATTACCTTGCTGATTAACCGGGGCATTTTCTGGGTTGGGATACCAGGGAAACGGCCTTTGTGGATTTTGACGCAGAAACTGTCAATAAGTTAATTTTCCACAATCATTTCCCTGGGGCAGTAAGAAGAGTTGGAAGAAGAATATTTGTCAAGGAGAAAGTCCAGGGATAAACAGGGAATCGTCTAATTCAATGATTCATGATCAGAATACTGTGCCAGTTGAGGATATAGTAAAAAAGAGTGGCGGATAAAACAAAAAATATCAGGCCACAAAGTGCATCCAGAACCAGGGAGGGCCTGAAGGTATTTTGCTCGATGTCCTTTTGAACACGCAAATAACGAAACAGGGCAAAAATTCCCAGAAGCGCTCCCATTCCCACCAGGATTACGCCAAGCAGATTTGAGGCTGCCAGAGAAACGAACTCACGGGATCGGTCAATTTTGAATCCCATCCACAAAAATAGGGAAAATTTTTCAACCAGAAAGCCAAAAGCCATAATGGCAACAGAAGTACGGATCCATGCCAGGAAGGTTCTTTCATTGGCCAGATGGGTTCTTCTGTCGCCTATGTGGGTTTCGGCTTCCGGCTGGGAAAGCCTCTTGTGCCTATGATAGAAAAACAATGCCTGACATCCTTTTATATCTGAATTTTTCAGTGGTTCCCAAGCTTTTTTATGAGATCTGAACGGGTTACTGCGGATGATCTGGAGCAATCATTTTTTTCCTCCCGTTAGCCCTTGGGGCTTTTGAAAGTTGGGCTTTCAGTGCAGACTGTCTGAACCTGACATGCAGTACCAGTTTTTTACGTTTATGTAACTTCCATACCGCACCTTATGGGCATAATCGATCAGGAAGACGAGTTGGTTTTCTGATCTGCTTCGGCCTTTGGCGTTTCATTTCCTACGTGGCAAATTCAGTGTGTAGCTCGGCTTGTTCCAGATGCCCTGAAATATAGCCATTATCTTGTATCGATAATAAGGTTTGCTGGTAGCATGTCAAGGTATGCTTCTTAAACTTGTTGCTGGAGGAACGCCAAATGAATGGACTTGTGGCAAGTGTCCATCCATGGGAGCATTCTCTGTTTGTCCTAATAGCCATTAGGACGAGCATTTCTTTCAAGATTCACCAACAGCCGCTGTGCGGGCTACATACTTCCTCTGGCTACATACCCTGACAATCTTACGACATTAAGTGCGGCTAAAACTGGCTTCCTCTTGGTGAATCTTGAAAGAAACTGCTCGTCCCAGTCCGGAGCCAGCTCCATAAGTATGAGTGGGACCTAGGGGGCCATATTCATGCATTGCAAAAGTGAGCAATGACAAACAAGGGCTGTTGATGGCTTACTAACGGCAACTACTTACGAGGAGTGGCCATAAAAAAGGCCTGCCGCCGGGCAGGCCCTTCCCCACGCTCCATATCTTCCTGATTCCGGCAGTGCCTGTCAGAATGAAAAGCTCAGGGTTGCCCCTCCGTAAACGAAATTGTTGTCGCGGCTGTTGCCAAGCGCCCTGTCTGCCATGTCATTTGAGCCGTCGCCACTTATAGGAAATACCCAATCCACTTCTGGTGTAAGCGTAAAATACCGGGCAGTGGGATCATGGAGGAATGACGTGAACGGTATGGTCAATGATACGGATGTCTTTCCGTGGTGCAGTCCCGAATAGTTGTCGTCAGAATCATCTGGGTCGGGATATGCCGCAGAATCATCTGAGAAGAGGGCGCTTCCCAGCAGCCCCATGTCCAGGGTTATGTCATGTGGAAGGGCGAGGCTGTGGGAAATCTCGAAGGTGAGGTACGTGCCCGGATAATGGGAAAATTCCCTGTATATTGTAAAAGTTGGTGACAGCAGGGTATTGAGTGTAGCGGATGCGAAAAATTCCTGGCTGTCATCTGCTTGATTGAGCGCATAGTAAATATAGCCCAGTTGTGTACCCACCAGGCCGAAATCGTATTCATAGGTAAGCGTGTAGTCTGTTTCAGTAAGGTTGTCCAGTTCGTCTATGGTCCTGTAAAGATCAGTGTCATAGTTGGCCCATAAATTTGCCGAAAATCCTTTGTAAGAAAAGGTGGCAGAGGGCTGGATAACAAGGCTGTTCTTGCTGAGCTGCTGCCCACGCCAGATGTATGCACTTAAAAGACTTACCGAGAGGTCTGCTGAAGGTCCTTCATTATCGGCATGAAGCGGCACGGCAATAAGTATTGTCAGAACCAGGCAGATACAAACAGATACAATTTTTTTAGAATTACTCATTTTCTCCCTCCTGAAGCGAGGCGTCAATCAAGCCTGCACTATTTTTGGTTGCCATGGCCATGGCGTTCTTGTTTTCTGGTAGACCCGCTTTTGGACGTTTGCCTCTTTAGACTGTTATAGCCAAAAGAGTGCCATTGTTGCAGTGCGTAGTAACATGCTGAAATTGCTAATATAAAAACAAGAAGGAGATGGTGGCATATGTGGAATATATTACAATAATGTAAAAAATAGATACGGTTAAATTACAAGATAGTAAGAAACTGTTTTTGTCTTGGGTGTTAGTTTATGGAAAAGTTGAGAAGTGATTTTGGCTCAAATTTATTGCAGCTCGACTTAACCTGTTGATTTCTACTATGATTTCATTTATTTGACATAATAGGATAAAAATAATCAAAATAATCTTGACAGCTTAGTTTTTTTGATATAAGCTTAGGTTAAT
>QOAL01000220.1 GCA_003978135.1 Thermodesulfatator sp. | reverse complement strand
TGAACCAGGAAGACTCCTCATCTTTTCCCCAAAGGTGGTCTTAGGACCTGCCGGCCCCCACTCCGGCCTGAAAAAACATACGAGCCATACCGTTGCCATAAGAAGCAGGGAAAGAAGAATGCCGGGAATTACTGCGGCAAAAAACAGCCTTCCAATGGATTCGCCTGTGTACAGCCCTATGACTATCAACACCACGCTTGGGGGGATGACCACACCAAGGGTTGCACCGCTTGCCACACAGCCCGAACTCAAGGCCTTATCATAACCAAGCCTTTTCATTTCCGGCAGGGCAACCGAGCTCATGGTGGCTGCTGTAGCTGCGTTAGAGCCGCAAATGGAGGCAAAACCCGCACATGCCATGACGGTTGCCATGGCAATACCTCCCCTTACATGACCAAACCATGAGTGGGCAGTCCTGTATATCCTTTCGCTTACCCCTGCCTGGAAACAGATGTTTCCCATAAATATGAAAAATGGAATAACCGCCAGGCCGTAGGAGGAAAAGATGCGCCACATCTCGGTGCTTACCGAGGTAAGAGCTGCCTCTGGGCTTACAACCAGGGAAAAGCCAACAAAGCCCACTATTGCCATGGCAAAGCCCACCGGCATGTTAAAGAGAAATAACACCAGGATGAGGCAGACTATGCCCCAAATGCCTATGGTGACAGGTTCCACGACCAGTTAGTCTGCCGGCCCCTGCCTTGTTGCCGGCCTGAAAATACGTACCGCGTCCCAGAGAAGGTTCGCCGTTAGTACCAGAAGCCCCATGCTGACCACCATGGTTACCGGATAAAAGGGCAACATAAGGGTCTCGGAAAGCTCTTCATTGGCCCTCAGGTCCAGGGCAAAGGCAAACAACCGCCAGGCAACAGCCGCGAAAAACAGGCCGCTCACGAGAAGGCCTGTGAAATTGAACCACTTTTTTAGATTCGAAGGAAATCTCTTGAATAGTATGTCAACGGCAATATGGGATTTTTTTTCCTGGCTGAAGCCAAGCCCCAGGGCAGTTACCAGGGCGCTGCCGTATCCCATGAGCTCAAAGGAACCGGTAATTGGATGGCCAAAGGGTCTCAAGGTCATATTCAGCACGGCGACAATGATACTCAAGACCAGGACCACGCAGGCCAGAAAAAGAAGGATGCTGTTTATTTTTTTCAAGGCAGCCGGCAAAGGAAAAAGGCCCGGCACTTAAGAACCAGGCCCTTTTACACAAAGGTTCTATTATTGTTTCCCGAACTCTTTTTCATATTTTTCCTTGAGTGCCATGAGATCTTTAAGAAAGGCCTTGGCCGGCAACCCCTTGGCAGAGGTCTTTTCAAGCCATTCATCCTTAATTGGCTCAACCTTCTTGTGCCACAATGCATACTCGGAATCGCTCAGGGTTATTACCTCTTCCTTGTATTTCTTCTTGGCCCATTCGGTTGATTCCTTGACGTGCCTGTCAATATACTCTCCTGTCCACAGGGAATGTTCCCTGGCAAGATTGTCCATGATCTTCTTGACCTTGTCTGGCAGGGCATTCCATTTTTTCATGTTCATGACCACTGCGAAGGATGTGGTCTGCATGTGGCAAATAGTGGCATAACGGCAGGATTCTGCAAAATTGAAATCCTTCAAGATGTCCAAAGAGGAAAAAATTCCCTTGACAATACCCTTCTGCAGTGCCTCCGGGGTCTCTGACATGGGCATGGCAACCGGGGTGGCGCCGAGGAGCTTTAGGGGTTTTACACCAGCGCCGGTGCATCTTAGTTCATAGCCCTTGAGGTCTGCCAGGGTCCTGATGGGCTTTTGGGACATGATGTCCGCGGGCGGAGCAGTGAAAAGGGCAAGCACCTTGACCTTGGAAAGGCTCTTTGGCTGGTATTTCTGATACAGGTCAAAGAGAACGGCATTTGCCACCTTGGAACCTGGAAAACCAATGGGGAGGTCAACCCCTGCCAGCAATGGAAAGCGCCCCGGCTGGTAGGCAAATACAACAACACCAATGTCTGCAACACCACTTTCAACACCATCCATCATATTTTTGGCTCCCAGGAGGGTGGAACCAGGAAAGGTTTTAACCTCTACCTCTCCTGCAGTCCTGAGTTCGACCTCGGTCTTCCATTTTTCCATCTGCACGCAGGGAAAGGTTGATGCAGGTGGGAAATTGGCATAGGTAAGGGTGATCTTCTGGGCCACTGCATTTCCGACAAAAATGATTGCAGCACACAAAATGGCAGTAAAAAAGCCCGCAGCTCCTGTTATCCTTCTCATGATGTTTCCTCCTCTATTTTTGTGTATTTGCTCACAGGGCAGCGCATCTACTGCCTTGCCAGGCATTCGACGCATAAGGAGTACGCCTTCATGCCCTCCGCCTTGTATCTGCAGGACCCTGTGAGCAAATAGAAATTGGCATATTACAAGATGGTGCCCTGTAAGGGGTTACATTTTTTTTCAGTCCCTTCACCATGAATGAAAAAGACTGGATTTAACTCGCTCCTACCTTTGATCATAGATCCTCTTGGATTTACGCTCCGATCTGGGAAGGGTGCCGTAATCAACTATCTGGACATCAGCGGATACCATGATCTCGCTCTTGATCTCCCTTGCGATATGCTTTTGAATGTCTTCGTCCCAGGAAGGATCGCCGGCACTGTCGCGCTCCACCTTTACTATCATGTAATCCTTACCATCTCTACGTTCCAGGAGGATATGATATTCACTGGATATCCCTTCCATATCGGACAGGATTTCATCGATCTGGCCTGGATAGATATTCACACCCCGGAAGATTATCATATCATCACTGCGCCCCAGTATCCTGTCATGCCGCGGGAAGATACTCCCGCAAGGACACTGGCCTGAAATCTTCCTGGTAAGGTCCCTGGTCCGGTAGCGGATAAGAGGAGAGGCCTCCTTTCTCAAGGTAGTAACCACCATTTCTCCTATCTGGCCGTCTTCCACTGGCTGAAGTGTTTCCGGATCAAGGATCTCAAGTATGTAATAGTCGGCCCAGTAATGTATACCCGAATGCTTTTTGCAATCTATTCCCGGTCCCGGTCCATAGAGTTCTGTAAGGCCTGTTATATCAAACAGGTGTCTGGCACCAAGATGCTCCAAAATGGCCTTTCTCATGGAATCACTGCACCGCTCAGACCCCTGAATAACGGTATGTACCCTGATCTTATCCCTGAGACCCCTCCTGTTGACCTCTTCACCCAGGAGAAGCGCCATGCTGGAGGTGCAACAAATGCAGGTTGTCTGCATGTCCACCATGAACCTGCATTGGAGCTCCAGGTTGCCAGGGCCGACCGGTATAGCCATGGCCCCCACTTCCTCACAGCCTGCCTGAAATCCTGCTCCTGCAGTCCAAAGGCCGTAACCCACGGCTATCTGGACCCGGTCGCCGGGGCCAATCCCTGCCATCCTGAAGGACCGGGCAAAGAAATCCGTCCAATCCTGGATGTCCTTCCTGGTGTAGGCCAGGATCTTTCTCTTTCCTGTGGTGCCTGACGATGAATGTATTCTGACAACATCCTCTATGGGCACACTCAGGAGAGGAAATGGATAATCCTCCCTCAAGTGATCTGCCTCAGTAAACGGCAGTCGTTTCAGGTCCTCAAGGTCTTTGATGTCAGCAGGCCTTATCCCTGCCCTGTCAAATTGCCTCCTGTAAAACGGACTGTTGGAATAGGCGTGATTTACCGTCCATTTCAGACCTTCAAGCTGCAGATCTTTCAACTCCTGTTCGCTTTTCATCTCCTGCATATCGTAACGTGTTGCTCCTGATCTACCACGGACATGCATTGAATGCCCGTTATTGAATTTTTAAAAGCTCGTTATCAGTACCTGGTTTAAAAGTCAAGACAAGACTCAAGTCCTGTTGCATTTTCGGCACATCTTGTCCCCTTTAATCACTTCAAGGTGAGCTTGACAATTGTACCCTTGCCCCCCTGACCGCTTTCAGCGCGCATTGGTGAAGTCAAAAAGATGCGCTTGTGTTCTATTCCACCCTGGTGGACGAAATAATTCTGAACGGTCTGGGCCCGTCCCAGTGCCAGATTTTCAAGGTCTCCCTGGGTAATTTTGATATGCTCACGAAGCATCCGTTCCATGACTTCCGGTGGCTGCTTTTTCAAGAGCCCGATAATCATGCGAGGTTTGTCAAAGGGTGCCTCCTTATATGCCTCTGTAAGATACTTGTTAAATTCATCTTTTTTTATCTCCACGTCATCAACTGATCTTAACTTTTCCCTTTCTTCGTCTTCCAGGTCTTGCATTTTTTCTTTTTTCAAAAGGCGCATGAATCTGAGCTCTCTAAGGCCCTTTTCGTCAAGAACCGGATCATAATAACCTGCAAGCTCCACCTTCAGGGCAGGCCTTTCTTGAAGGGCCTTGGCCAGGCCGGCAAGTTTTTTCTCGGCATCTTCGCTTAATGCCATGGAACCCGGCTTAAACTCAATCTGCTGCAAATCCTCACCACCCCCTGCTATGGCTGAAAGAAGTGCAAAGGGGGACGTGGCAGCCTTAACGAAAAGATTGATAATGGCATGCATTATGGCCCCGCCCAGACTGAATTGCGGGTCATCAAGACGACCGCTTACGGGTATCTCGACGTTTATTTTCCCGTTTCTGTCTTTCAGAAGTGCTATGGCAAGTTTTACAGGAAGACTTACTGCATCCTTACTTTCGACCGAATGCCCAAAATCAAACTGGTCCAGAAACAACCTGTTTTCGGCAGAGATCTTGTCGTCCTTTATGACAAGATGAACCTGGGTCGACAGCTTGCCCTTGTCTATCACGTAGCCGAGAAACTTGGCCGTGTAAGGGCTGAATCTGGTCATTCCAATTCCGTTGCTTTTGAAAGTGATGTCTGCATAAATAGGCTTGGCCAGGGGATTTACAAAGCCTGTTACCTCCACGGCAGCACTGTTGTCAGCCACTCCTGTTATGTTCAACTCAGCCCTGACCTGAGGATCACTGGAAAGTCCCCTTATCTTACCTGCAATGTGTTTCACAGAGCGCAGGAAGGCAGGCTTTACGCTTTTGTCCACCACCTCCACAGCACAATCCTTGAGGCTGACAAGATCGATCCTGATGTCAGGTGAGCTGGATTTTTTATTCTTTACCTCAGATGAGACCTTGGCATCATCCTTACTCTTTTCATCCTTGAGAAGGGCCAGGACATTCAGGTTTCCCTTCTGGTCAAATACTATATTTGTAGCCACCCTATCCAGGCTGACCTCCTTCACATGCAGGTTCAGTGGTTCATTCTTGAAGCGGATGTTCCCTATGCCAATCTTTCTCCATCGCAATACAGGTTTTCTATTACCAGGCCCCAGGATGGTTCCTCCATACAGGCTGCTGTTTCCACTTGCCTTTATCACAAGGCTCCCGTTGTCAGCAGAAGCCAAACTGATCTTGCCCTTGTAAAACAAACTCCCCTTGTAAATGATCGCATTGGAAAACCTGGAAACATAGCCCTGGAACTGCCGCAGACCTATCTTTTTTAAATCAAGGGAGGCCTGGAAATCCTTTAACGCCAGATCCGTCATGCCCTTTACACGCACATTTCCTTTTTTCCCTAGGACAGCAGAAAGGGAAAATGTGCTTTTCTTGCCAGGCATTGTATCCAAGGCCCTGAGCCCAATATCTATATTGCCCAGGGAAAGCTTAACAGGCTTTTTTCCTGATAGATCTGAAAACATTACTTTCCCGTTTTTCAGATCAAGGTTGTCCAGTAAAAACCTGAATGAGTCCTCAACCTTTTTCCCGCTGCTGTCTTCCGCGCCGGCTTCCTTTTCAGGCAGTCTCACAATGGCAGAGGCATTTATCCGGCCGGTCTTGTCAATGACCATATTGCACGCAGGATTATCCACCTGTACAGATGAGACGTGAATGGTCTTTCCGGAAAGGTCCAGACTGCCTCCTGAAAGATCCAGACGGGGAATAACCACAAGATTGGCGCCCTTGGCAGAGGTAGGATCTGAAATTTCAAGGCTGGAAAGCCTTAAAGAAATGTTATTGACTTTAACATCCGGCGTTTTGTCATCGGCCATCTTCAGGCTCAAGTTGGCCAGGATATCTGCCCTGCCTTTTTTAATGGTGGAATTGAGATAATCCTGAAAGTACGCTGAATAACCAGGGATATTTAAGGAAGAAAGCTTTCCGGTCAGAGCCACGGATACCGGATTTACTGTGGCAGTGCCATTTAAATCAAGGCCTCCTCCTTTTCCGGTCTGCAAACTCAGGTGAATTCTGGCTGGTTTCCCTTTTAAGGTTGTAAACTCCAGGACCTTGAGATTGAGGGAGTTGATGGTGGTCTCAAAGGTGGAATTTCCTGCTGTAAAATCCTTGTAGTGTACCTGTCCCTTATTCAGAACTGCCCTTGCTATCCTGATATCCAGGGGCAACAACTCGGGCTTGCCCTCTGGGGTCTTCCCTTTCTCCTTTTCAGGCGATTGGCTCTTTTCAGGTATCAGGGTTTCTAGATTAAGAACACCGTTACTATTTTTTACTACCTCCAGCCAGGGATTTTCTATTGCAACTGACGAAAGCCAAAGACTTTTTTTGACAAGGTTTGACGGGTCCACGTCCAGCGTTATCCTGGGAATCCTTAAAAAGACTTTTCCCCTTTGAGACATGGAAAGGGACGACAGCGTAACATTGCCATCCAGCTCCACGTCATTTGAGCCGTCATTTTTCATGACAAAGGTCAGGGCCAGGTCAGTGGCCAGTCTACCCGAGTCTATCTTGAAATTTATAAATTCGGATATGTAGGCCAGGTAGTGGGCCAGATCCAGGTCCGTGAGCTTTATGCGAAGCCTGGTGGCATGATCCACGGCAAAGGGCCTTGTTTCTCCCTTGAATTCCAAAGGAGCGCCGTTAACTACGGCTGAAAAGTATGGTTTGGTGTAAATTTTTATCCTGGTCTTTAGATTGGAGATAAAGGGAATCCCGATATTCAGGTTGGATATTTTATGTGATACACCCTTGAGTTCGTCTTCAAAAGAGATTGTGCCGTTGGAAATCCTTATGTTGTTCAGGGAAAACAGAAAAGGACTCGGCGGGCCTTTTTCTGTTTCTTCCTCATAACCAGACAGGATATTCTCAAAATTGAATACTCCCTTTTTGTCCTGGTAAATGCGGATCTCAGGGTTTATGACCCTTATTTCAGATAGGACAAGTGCCCTTTTAATCAGGGACACTGCCTGCAGGTTCACCTCGAGTTCCTTCAGAGAAACAAGCTCATTCCTGGTCCCCTTTTCTCCTATTTCCAGGCCGTTGATCCTTACGTCCAAGGTAAACGGGTTGAAATATAACTTCTCAATATGAACAGGACGCTTGAGTACACTGGGAAGGTCCTTTTCCAGGAAATATTTGGCCACGACAGGAACAAGAAAAAAACCTGACATGGTATAGATTAAAAGCCCGGCCAAAAGCCAGAGGGCTATTTTTATTTTCCGGGAAGACATCTTATTTTTTTCAGCCATTTTTTCCTTCATTTTTCTGTTTCATATATTTTTACACGCCAGTCAGCCACAGAGCCGCTCATTGTGTAAAATATCTCTCAACATATTCTTATCACTAAAACACATTCCAAAACAAGACAAATGACTTATATTAGCTCAGCATGGGAAGCATTTCCTGTTTGTTTACGTTCTCACTGACAGTAAGGACCGGCGTAGTTTCTTGAAGGTTGTCTGAGCGTTTTGACACATAACAGTCTGGAGGTAAAAATATGTATCTTGGCAGAACCGATCATTGGTACCTGGAAAGGACACTCTGGATGATTGCAGGTATGGTAGTCCTGAGTGGTACGCTTTTGGGCATCTTCGTAAACAGATACTGGTTTATACTTCCGGCCCTTGCCGGCTTCAACATGATCATTTTTTCAATAACAGGTTTTTGTCCCATGGCCCTGCTGCTGCACAAACTGGGACTCAGACCACTTTATGAAGGCCACAAGAAAGGCTCAGGAGCTGTCCAAAAATAATTTGGCGATTTCGCATGGCATCTTCAGGCCATCCTGAGTTGAATTTCAATCACAAAATCCTCAACGTAGCCGGACGTACATGAGCATTTTTCGCCGACGAGCAACACAGTCATCGGGCAAAAGGACCATGTATGGATGTACACTAACTAAGTCAGGAATATCCTTCCTGCCTCTTTTACC
>QOAL01000048.1 GCA_003978135.1 Thermodesulfatator sp. | reverse complement strand
TCAGATCCATGAATGGAGTTCTTGCAGCCTGCAGGGCGGTCTTGCCTCCGAGTTCATCCAGGGGAAAATCCCCCATTCCATCTCCCAGAAGAATTACATATTTCTCCACAGGGTGGGGTATCTTCTCAATTTCATTTTCTGTATCCAGATCCTGGTTCTGCAGATTTTCCTTTTCTTCGGCCATACTGTCAGTCCTCCAGTGCCTTTAGATCCTCGATCCTGATTGTCATGGTCCTGTCCAGTACGAAATCCTGGCTGTCAATTTCTTCCAGTGCAGTCCTTACACGGCCCTCCCTGGCTTCATGGGTAACCATTACTATTGGTACCGAGGATTCTTCGCCTCGACCCTTCTGAACAACAGAAGCAATGCTTATCTGTTGAGCTCCAAGTATGCCGGAAATTTTGGACAGAACGCCGGGCTGGTCCTTGACCGTGAACCTGAAATAATACTTGCCCCTAACCTCATCCATGGCCTTGATCCGGGCAGGTCTAATGTTTTTAAATGGTATGGACAGCGATGGTACCCTTTCTTTGCAGCCACTGTTCAGATTCCTTACAATATCAATTACGTCTGCCACTATTGCACTTCCCGTGGGCATCTGGCCCGCACCCATGCCGTACAGCATTATCTTTCCAACGCTGTCTCCAGTAAAGTAAAAGGCATTGTATGCACCCTTTACCTGGGAAAGCAGGTGATCACTCGGGATCATTGTTGGATGGATCCTGAGGTCTACGATGCCGTTGGCCTGCCTGCCTATGGCCAGGAGTTTAATACTGTAGCCAAGCTCTGTGGCAAAGCTTATATCCAGGGGAGTGAGTCTGGATATGCCTTCTGTATAAACATCAGAAAGGGCTATTCTTTGCCCAAATGCCAGGATAGCCATGATGACAAGCTTGTGGGCAGTGTCAATACCTTCGATATCATAGGTTGGATCAGCCTCTGCATATCCAAGGCGCTGAGCCTTTTTCAGCGCTTTATCAAAGGACAGATTGTGGTCTGTCATACTGGTCAGAATATAATTGGCAGTACCATTCATGATTCCAAGCACCGTGCTGATGTTATTTGCCACCAGTCCTTCCTTAAGTGCCTTGATGCAGGGAATCCCGCCTCCCACACTTGCTTCAAAACCTATTTCCACACCAGCCCGGGATGCAGCCTCGAAAATTTCAAAGCCATGTGTTGCAAGGAGCGCCTTGTTGGCCGTTACAACATGTTTGCCTTTTTCTATTGCCCTGAGAACAAAGGTACGGGCAGGCTCAATGCCCCCTATCAGTTCTATAAAGATGTCAAGTTCCGGGTCATTGAAAAGTTTTTCTATGTCATCTGTCAAGATTTCCGAGGGAACAGGAAAGCCCCGGTCGCTTTCAAGATCTTTGTCGCAAATCCATTTCAGGTTTACCGGGCATCCGGCTCTTTCTTCCAAAAGCTGCCTGTTGGCAAGAAGTATCTTTGCAGTTCCGCTTCCAACTGTTCCAAAACCAAGAAGGCCAATGTTCAGCTCATTTTTCATTCCTGACTCCAGTGACCGGAATATCCGGAAAAAATATTTGTTAAAACCAAAGACCCGGAAGGCGCGATTACGAAAGGCACAAATTCCCGGTCACGATACTCTAAACATTTAGCTTACTTGAGGCAACACTTAGACTATTAACGTTTTTCATGGAAATAAATTTAGGCGGGCGAACATGATCCCCTCAGCAATATTTCCCTGGTGGTGTTTCTTCTTCTCTTGCACTTGAAAAAGGTGGCAGTTTCTTGGGAGGGCCCTGCATTTTTTCATGAGGGGCCTACATACCGATAAGTAATATGTGAAATGTATATCCTCCAACCAGAACATTACCCCAGAGGCACTGGCTCTAGCAGTTGCCTGTCTCTGGCTTGTTTTCATTTCCTGTCTCCATTTTTTCTTGATTTCTGGCAAGGCAGGAAAAGACAGAATCAGAATAGGATTTCTGCCCATTACATGTCATCTGCTTCTGCCTGTAGCCATGGAAAGAAACAGCTGGTTCAGGGAAAGGGTTGAGCCAGTAAAATTTTCTTCATGGCCGGATATGATTGAATCCATAAAGGGAGGCGAACTAGATGCCGCCTTTATTCTAGCCCCCATTGCACTTTCCTTGATAGATCAGGATGTGCCAGTAAGCATTGTGCTTTTGGGGCACAGAAATGGTACCGGGCTTGTGGTATCAAAAAAAGAACCCATTAGAGACGGCAAGGATTTGAATGGAAAGACCATTGCAATACCAATCAGATTCAGCACACAAAATCTTGCCCTGAAGGAATTTCTTTCCAGAAGCCATGTTGCGTTAAAGAATGTGAGTCTGGTTGAGCTGCCTCCACCAGACATGCCTTCTGCCCTGGCTTCACAGGCCATTGATGCCTACATAGTGGGCGAGCCCTATGCGGCACAGGCAGAAATGGCCGGTGCCGGGATTATCCTGCGCCATATCCAGGAAATCTGGCCAGATTTCATATCGAGCCTTATGATTGTTGGAAACAATCTGCTTGCAGACCGAACCAGACTCATTGACCGGATTATACAGGTGCTTTACTCACAGGGTAACTGGATAGAGTCAAACCGGGCAGAAGCTGCCCGTATCGGGGCTTCTTTTTTCGGGCTTCCTTCCGACCTGCTGCTTCGTGTACTCACCGATACCTACGTCAGGGTCAGCTACAGGGATCTCATTCCACGTCAACAGGAGATGGCAGAAATTGGAAGTCTCATGCGAAAATATGGCCTTTGTGATCACGTGCCTGCGTGCAGGATATATGTCAAATGGCAGCAAGATACTTGAAATCTTTTACTGGATTCGTGTTGATTCTTGCGGTCTGGTATGGAGTCCGGAAGGCCTTTGATATCCCTTCCTATATACTGCCAGGCCCGGTGGAGGTATTTCAGGCACTTTGTGAAACAGTCAGAAACGGCCAGCTGTTCGAAAGTACTGTGGCAAGCCTGTTCAGGGTCACCTGGGGCTTTTATCTGGCAGTTGCCGTTGCAGTTCCTCTGGGCATGGTAATGGGACGGCTTAAAATAGTAAGGGACATGGTAAATCCGGTCATACAGTTTTTACGTCCCATTTCTCCCCTTGCCTGGATACCAATGGCCCTCATGTGGTTCGGTATCGGGGACAAGCCAGCCATCTTTTTGATATTTCTTTCAGCATTTTTTCCAATGGTAGTCTTTACCCTGAGCGGGGTTGCGGGAATAAAGGCTACCTTTTTGAGGGTGGCTGAGAATTTTGGCCTCACCGGAAGACAGCTTTATATGAAGGTTATACTTCCTGCAGCCCTTCCGGAGATAATAGTCGGGCTTCGCATTACCCTGGGTACTGCATGGCTGGTTATAGTTGCAGCAGAGATGATAGCAGTGAAATCAGGTCTGGGATATCTGATTATTGATGCCAGGAATTCCCTGAGGATGGACAAGGTGGTGGCTGGAATGCTGGTAATTGGCATTATAGGGCTAATTCTTGACAGCATAATCAGGCTTCTCGAAAGGCTTCCCTGGGTGGAATGGAATAGCAGGAGAAGATGATCAAGATACAGGTTAAGGGGCTTAAAAAAAGTTTTCTGGAACGGCGAAGTCGCATGAGGTTTCCCGGCCAGTGTTTTCACCGCGAAAACTGCCTGGTATTAAATGACCTTAATTTTTCCATTGAAAGGGGCGGATTTACCTGTTTCGTAGGCCCTTCCGGGTGCGGTAAGTCTACCCTGCTCAGGATTATTGCCGGCTTTGAAAGGGCTTCAGACGGCCATGTCCTGATTGATGGTAAAAGACATTCTTCCCCAAGTCGGAGGCATGTCTTTGTGTTCCAGGAAGACGGGCTTTTCCCATGGCTTACCGCCTGGCAGAATGTGGCAATAGGGGCACGTCATATCCAGGATCCTGAAAAGAGACGGCAGGAGATAGAGGAACACCTGGATCTTGTGGGCCTTGCAGGATTTGAGAATCATTATCCCCATGAACTTTCAGGCGGCATGAAAAGGCGTGCAGAGGTGGCACGTGCCCTCATCACAGAGCCTGAGATACTCTTCATGGATGAACCCTTTGGCGCCCTTGATTTTGTAACCAGGATCCAGATGAGGGAGGAGATGGTAAATGTCCACACCATGTTCGACATGACAATTTTGTTCATCACCCATGATATTGATGAGGCCCTGCAGCTCGGGGACCAGGTAATTGTCCTGAGTGACAGGCCTTCTTCCATAAAGGCTGACATAAAACTTGATTTTCCCCATCCAAGGGATCTGGCCCATGGAAGGATCGCTGAGATAAGAAAGGAAATCTACTATCAGATGGGCCTGCACCCTGCCCTGTAAGAGAATACCCTTTGGGTCTCCGTCTTTGCGGGTTTCTTATAGCGCTGTACCACGTATCTGGCCTCCGAAGGCAGGTATGTCCGAATCTCGTCTAAATCCTCGTGGTCCAACAGGCCTGGCACAAAGGTGGTCCTGAAGACATGTTTTATCCCTGAACCAAGTATGATGTCTATGGATGCCTTTACATTGTCCGTATTCACCGTGCATCCTGCAAGGAGAAAGTATTTGCTCCATGGAGCCTTGATATCCATGGCAACCATGTCGATAAATCCCTCCTTTAAAAGCTTCAGAAGTACCTTGGGATTACTGCCGTTGGTGTCCAGTTTCACCCTTGTACCCAGGGCCTTCACCGTTTCAAGAAATGAGAAAAGATCCGGCTGGATGGTGGGCTCTCCGCCGCTTATAACAAGACCAGTCAGCTTGTCCTTTCTGTTTTTGACAAAGGCCAGGACTTTTTCACTACCTTTATTGGCAGGACCTGTTTTGTCTCGGGGAATCAGGGGCTTGTTATGACAAAAGGGACAGGAGAAATTGCAGCCCTGGGTAAAGCAGATGGCGGCAATTTCTCCTGGATAATCCGTAAGAGTAAAGGGGGTGAAACCACCTATGACCATGGATTGACGTGACTAAACCTTGAATCGCTTCCGGATGGAAAATTCAGCCTGTTTTCCATCATTCCACTGGTTTACCGGTCTGAGATAACCCACGACCCTGGAATAGACCTCTGTATTCTGACCACAGTCAGGACAGACCGGCTTCTCCCCATTCAGGTACCCGTGTTGGGGACATATGGAAAAGGACGGTGTAATTGTGAAATAGGGCAGGGAATAATTATGGCATACCATTTTCACAAATTCCCTTACGCTTTCAGGGTCAGGGGCAGCCTCGCCAAGGAAAACGTGGAGGACGGTTCCACCTGTGTAGCGCGACTGCAGGGGCTCCTGAAGATCAAGAACCCTTATGATATCATCTGAGTAATCTACTGGAAGCTGGGTGGAATTTGTATAAAATGGTGTCCCGGTTTCTTCCGTGTTTCTGACCTTTATGTCAGGGAACCGCCTCTGGTCGATCCTGGCCAGCCTGTAGGCTGTTCCCTCGCCAGGGGTTGCCTCCAGGTTGTAGAGGTTGCCTGTCTCCTTCTGGAAGATTACCAGTTTTTCTCTCATGAAATCAAGAACCTTCTGGGTGAATTCAACGGCCTCAGGGCTGGACAGGTCCTTTCCCAGGAAATTCAGACAGCCTTCGTTCATGCCTATGATGCCAATGGTGGAAAAATGATTGCTCCAGTACTTGTCAAAGCGTCTCTTTACGTTCCTGAGATAGAATTTCGTATATGGATAAAGTCCCTGGCCTGCAAACTGCTCCAGCACCTTTCTCTTGCTCTCAAGGCTGGTCCTGGCAATTTCCATAAGCCTTTCAACCCGGGCCAGGAAGTCATTTTCATCCTGTGCCCTGTAGCCCGCTGCAGCCATGTTAAGGGTGACAACACCGATGGATCCCGTAAGGGGATTTGCGCCGAAGAGTCCTCCGCCCCGTCTTTCCAGGCTTCTTACATCGAGCCTCAGGCGGCAGCACATGGAACGTGCGTCATCTGGAGACATGTCAGAATTTACAAAGTTGGCAAAATACGGAATGCCATATTTTGCAGTGACCTCCCAGAGCATCGACACACCGGGATTTTCCCAGTTGAAGTCCCGGGTAATATTATAGGTGGGTATGGGAAAGGTGAAGACCCGGCCTCTGGCGTCCCCTTCAGACATGACCTCGAGAAATGCCTGATTAAAAATATTCATTTCTTCCTGGAAATCCGCATAGGTCTCGGATCTGTATTCGCCTCCTATTACCACATGCTGGTCCTTGAGTGTTGCTGGTGGCTCGAGATCCATGGTGAGATTTGTAAAGGGTGTCTGAAAGCCCACCCTGGTAGGAACATTGATATTGAATACGAATTCCTGCAGGGCCTGTTTAACGTCCCTGTAGGAAAGCCCGTCGTAACGGATAAACGGGGCAAGGAGCGTGTCAAAATTGGCAAAGGCCTGGGCGCCTGCAGCTTCCCCTTGCAGGGTATAAAAGAAGTTCACAATCTGTCCCAGGGCGCTCCTAAAGTGTTTTGCTGGGCTGCTTTCAGCCTTTCCCGGGGCTCCCCTGAAACCTGACAGGAGCAAGTCCTGCAGGTCCCATCCTACGCAGTATACAGAAAGCAGTCCAAGGTCATGGATATGAATGTCACCTGAAAGATGCGCTTCCCTCACTTCTGGCGTATAGATCTTGTTCAGCCAGTAGGTCTTTGTCACCTCGCTTGAGACGTAGTTGTTGAGACCCTGGAGCGAATAGGCCATGTTGCTGTTTTCCTTGACCTTCCAGTCGAGCCTTTCCAGGTATTTTTCAATTAGATCCACGTCTGCCTTTTGGATCATCTCCCTGATCCGGGCATGCTGGTCACGGTAGAGGATATAGGCCTTGGCCGTGCGTTTGAACGGGGAGGCCAGCAATACTTCTTCCACAAGATCCTGTATCTCTTCCACGGTCGGAAGTGACTGGTCAAATACAGTCTGGGCCAGGGTGAGGACCCTGATGGTCAGTCTCCTTGCCTCCA
The DNA here is from genome assembly GCA_003978135.1 of Thermodesulfatator sp. Taxonomy (GTDB): domain Bacteria; phylum Desulfobacterota; class Dissulfuribacteria; order Dissulfuribacterales; family QOAL01; genus QOAL01. The sequence goes on along the minus strand of QOAL01000048.1, from coordinate 1,273 downwards.
CTTCCTGGAATTCGCCAGTGGCCCTGCCTGCCTTCAATATGGCATTTGTGATCTTGGAACTTGCAAATGGGACAACCCTGCCATCCCTTTTTATGATCTTGTCGAAAAAAATGGGAGAATTTTCTGCACCTGATATCTCCTGCCTTAAGTTCATCTAGACCCTCCTGATCTCTCCTTTTTGAAGAAAAAGTGCCAAAAGCTCAAAATTTCTATTCTCTACATCATATTGGATATTGTGACCATGTGACCACTATATACTGTGGCACGGTCGAATCGTCAAGACCATATTTTTTTAAAGAATGAATTGGAAATTTGGCTGTGAGGCCAGGGAAAAAATATTAGAAGAAAATCTCTCTTTCCTTTCCGAAGCCGTCATTTATTAAGGTTGCTGCTTTAAGGAATAGAACGTGACAAACAGGCTGTAAAATCGGCAGTCCGGGTAAAATTGGACAATCTACATAGGAGTAACCATATTATCTTAAAAAAGAAATATTATATTGATAATGATACAGGGGGAACCTGAAAATGAAATCTGATGCCAGAAAAGCCATTGTGATGGAGATCATGGAGCGATTTGCAGAAGATACCGGCCTGTTTCCAGAGGCACCTTCTCCCAGGAGGTATCTTTGGACAGATGCCTTTGCAGTGTGCAACTTTCTCGAATTATACAGGCTGACCAATGATAAAAAATACAGAAATCTTGCCCTGAGACTGGTGGATCAGGTGCATTTTGTTCTCGGTCGCTTTAGCAGGGATGATCCCAGAAATGGCTGGATAAGTGGCCTTGACGAGGATGAAGCCAGAATGCATCCCACCATAGGCGGCTTGAGGATTGGAAAACCAATGCTGGAGCGCGGACCAGGTGAGCCTTTTGACGAGCGTCTGGAATGGGACAGGGACGGCCAGTATTACCACTATCTCACCAAATGGATGCATGCCCTCAACAGGGTAAGCCGTGTGACCGGGGACCTGAATTACAACCGCTGGGCAATAGACCTTGCCAAGACCGCACACGCAGCATTTACTTATGTCTCTCCCCAGGATGGGCGGAAACGCATGTACTGGAAGATGAGCGTGGACCTTTCCCGTCCCCTGGTGCCGTCAATGGGCCAGCATGATCCCCTGGATGGATACGTGACCTACAGCGAGCTTCAGATGTGTGTGCCCAGGGACCTGGTCAAGGCAGGACAGTATCCCGATCTCTCAGAGGAGATAAGGGATATGGCATCCATATGCCAGGGCATGGACCTCCTGACAGATGATCCCCTGGGGA
>QOAL01000119.1 GCA_003978135.1 Thermodesulfatator sp. | reverse complement strand
TTGGCCCATGCTGGATTTTAACACTACCAGTTCAGCCACATCTTCAAGGAGATTTTCCACTTTTTCCAGGTTGACCCTGACCATTTGCCCCTTGCTGCCTGGTGAAGGTTCTGCCGCCTTCTCCTGGGGCTGCGATATCTGTCTGAACTCTGGAAAATTTGCTGCCATGGCCGGGATCTCAGCCATGGCCTTTGCATCAGCCTGGTCACTTCCAGAAACTGCCACCTCCTCATTAAGGTCAACCTGGGCTGCTGCCTTTGCTGGTTGGCTGTCTTCGAATATGCTATCTATGGCGGAATCGAAATCATCCAGAGAGTCCGGTTTGATTTCTGCTTCGGCTTTTAATCCCTCCTTGGTTTGTATTTCTTTGTCCTTTTCATCAGGGAACTCGGTTTCATGTTCTTGGTCTTTTTTATGACCAGCTTCACCAAAGAGCGCCTCCAGATTTGGAAGCCTGTCACAAAGCCTTTCCCACAGGGCAGTATATGTAGACGGATCAAAGGCCTTGCCGCCACTTAACTGCTCTGCTATACATTCCTCCCATTCTTCAAGGATGTGAACTACTTCCATATAGTCCATATAGTTCGCAGAGGTTTTTAGCCTGTTTACAGCCTCCTGGCAGTCAGTCATCCACTGTTCGTCCATTTTGTCAGGGATATTTGCCAGGGGAGAGCCTGTTTCCCGGAAAAAATCCAGGAAAATGGTATAAAGTTCCCCGTCTTCTTCCGTTTCTGCACTGTTGAAATCCGATACGATTTCAGTATTCATGCCATGAAGATCCACTTCACTGCCAATAATAGCCCTGAGCCTTGATGCAAAATCCCTGCGGAAATCTTCGGTTAAATCCTCTGAAGTCAGCCCGGAGATCTCATTTCTGAGATCCTTGACTGCTGAATAAAGTTTCTCCTTTCCCATGTAGTTGGCCATTCTTTCCATGTCCTGAAGCACAAGATCCAGAGTCTGTGGTTCGACATTGTCGGTTTCCATCACCCGGGACATCTGTTCCAGCAGACTTTCCATCTCCATGGCAAAAATGCTCAGGAGCTCCTGATCTTCTTCAGAATCTGCTCCAGCCGATTCTTCCGGTTTTTCCCCAGATTTTTGTACTGCTTCTGACTGTTTTTCAGGATGGGCTGCAGCCTTGATTTCCTCCAGGAGATCATTTACCTCCAGGGTTTCTTCATGGTGTTCCCCAATAGCCCTTAGGAGGGCCTTGAATCTGTCAATACATCGGAAGATAAGGTCAAAGGCGTCCTGGCTCAATTCACGGTGTCCCTGGCGGGCCATGTCAAAGAGGTTTTCAACTGCATGGGCAAGGCTGGCAATGCCTGAAAGCCCCATGTAATTGGCTGCCCCTTTTATGCTGTGCATATTTCTAAAGCAGTCATTCAGAATTGAGGAGTCGTCTGGCTGTTGCTCAAGCAATAACAGATTGGGCTCGAATTCCTCGAGATTTTCTTCTACCTCTACTTGAAAATCTTGCCACATTTCATGGTCAAATTCCTTCATTTCTCAACTCCTCATTGCTTACTTTTCAAGGCCGTCCATTATAGAACTCAGCTTTTCAGAATCGTTTTTTCCGAGAAAATCCAGGGCGCCCAGCTCTTGTGCCTTGCACATAACATCAGGATCTGTAACAAGGCTCATGAATACTATCTTGGCCTCTGGATCCTCGTGCCTGATCATGCCTGCTGCCTGAATGCCATCGACCCCTTGCATGGTGATATCCATGATTACAAGGTCTGGCCGGAGCTCCCGGTACATTTCAAAACCTTCCGCTCCTTCCCGGGCCGTGCCTATGACCTCATGTCCAGCCTGCCGGACCGCATTGCCTATCCTTTTTCTCATGAAACTTGAATCGTCTATAATCAAGATTCTGGCCACGTCTTACCTCTCGATTGCTGTCTGGAGTCAGACAAGATAGAAGCTATATCCTCTGCGCAGGCGGTTTTCTCGCCAATACCCAGGGCCAGGATATCTCTCAGCGGTCCAGGGTGAAGGGCACTGCCTGGATCCTGAACAATTATCCTGCCTCCTGCGGATGAGACGGCATCAAGGCCCTGAATCAGGTCAAGATCAATACCGGACAGCAGGACCACGGTAAGGTCGCTTTCAAATATTACGGACAGCTCTCTTAAAAACTGTTCGGCCTCGAATATCTGTTTTGATCTGTCTCTGTAGATTCCTGCCCCGGTTTCATCTGCTTCTACCTTCCAGCCTGCGTCCAGACCTGAAATCCATGCCTGGTTGCTCAGCAGTGGCGCTCCTGTCTCCAGGGCCTTAACCGAGAAGGAACAGAATCGGTCAAGGTAACCCGCCATGGCATTAGAAAAATGTTGACACATTTGCTGGAACACTATGAGACTTTTTGAATCTTCCAGGTTTAGTTCAGGCATGATTTTCTGGATCTCCAGGAGCCCGCCATAGCCACCGAGTATTACAGTCAGTTTGTCGGCAGGCATGCCTGGCAGACTTTTTTCCACTGCCATCTTGGGATTCCTGGCCCGCCTGATATTTTGGATCATGAAACCAGGAGCGCTTGCCACAGCATTTCCCAGGCGCTTGACAAACAGATCCCAGGAGCCATCAGCCCCGGGTTTTGCAATGAAATCCACTGCGCCGAGACGCAGGTATTCCATGATTTTTGGAGTGTGCCGATCATTAAAATTACTTATTAATAGCACCGGGGCCGGGGAACGAATCATGATATGTTTTAAGGCTATGTCTCCGGCCATTATCGGCATATTTATGTCCAGGGTTACGAGATCAGGCCTGGTATCATCCAGGTATTCCAGTGCTTCCTTTCCGTTTCTCGCCTCTGCAATCACGCTGGCAGAGAGATTTTCTGTGAGAATTTCCCTTAGCCGAGAGATAAAAAAACGAGAATCATCGACAATAATTACACCTGGAGGCTGCTCTTCTGGATTCTCGTCCATGATAGATCTTTCGTCCTTCCGCCTAAGAGACTCTATCAGGAGAAAATTCCAGGGCACTTCTATACTCTGTTCCGGTGGCTCCTCTGGGAAAAATCTGAATGTTCCGGTAGAAAGGCACATTATCTCGTAAAAGGCTTCTTCTCCTATGAGTTCACCAAACCTGGCGTGTACTACTTCTCCCATTGAAAAAAAGATCTCTCCCCTGGCTCTCTTGGTCTGGACAACAAGTTTGCGCTCTTTGTTTTCTAAGCAAGCAAGCTGTACCAGGTCAGACAGGTTGACTGCGGCCATAAAACCGCTGAAGCCGGCCTGGTCACTGCACGAAGCCTCGACTAAATCATGGCCTCCGTTTGCCAAATCATGTGATTCGAGTTCAAGAGAAGTCATTATCTCCACATGCCCAGTCTGTGCGCTATTTCTGCCGGGTTTCTGCTGTCTGCTTCAAGTTCTCTTATCATTTTGAAGGCAAGATGAGGGGCAAGGCAGTTGTCCGGGGTCTGGGCCAAAAGGACACCGCCATTTCTCACCACTTCTCTTGCGCCTGTAAAGCCGTGACTGTTGTCACCGGAAACAAAGACAGCAAGGCATTTTTCACCAAAAGCCTCGCTGGCAGAAAGAAGGATCAGGTCTATTGCTCCCTCTTTTTCTGCACTGATGGGTCTTTCTTTGACAATTATTTCCCAGCTGCCTCCTACCAGTTCAAAGGTTGCCGCCTTGTCCACTGGCAGAAAATATACGTGCCCGGCTCGCAGAGGGAGGCTTTCTTCTGGAACTACCAGGGGCAACTTGGAAAAGGGCCTTAGATAATCCACAAATGCATTCAGATTTTCATTGTAAATACCAAGGGATACAATAACAGGGATGTCCAGGGGAGGCTGGAGAGCAGGTATTATGGAAAGCAGTGAAGAATATGCCCCGGTGGAGCCATGAATAACAGCTACAGCCTTCACATCCCCGCCATCCTTCTCACAGGCGTTTTCCGCATAAGCTATCCGGCCCACAGGCTTTATGCGAAGATACCTGGCCGCACTTACTTGTACCCGCGACGCCCTTTTCAGTCTGGTGCGAAGAAGTTCAGCCTGATCCTTCAGGTCCTGATCCCCGTTTCTGGAGGGTTTTTTGAAAAAATCAACAGCTCCGAAGCGTAGGGCCTCAAAGGTAACCCTGGATCCATCTCCAGTGAAGGCACTTACCATGAGAGTGGGAACGGGATACCGAACCATTATATTTTTAAGGACGGTAAGACCGTTCATGCCCGGCATGTGTACATCCAGTGTGCAGACGTCGAACTTTCCTGAGGCCAGTTTGCTAAGTGCCTCCTGGCCGTTAAGCGCCCTGGATTCCACCTGAATCTGTTCATCCTCGCCAAGGATCTGTTCAAGGGCCTTGCACATCATGGGTGAATCGTCCACGATCAAGACTTTTACCTTGTCGTCATTCTGGTTAGTGTTTGTCAGCATGTCTTCTGTCATTTCTGCCCGTCCGGTTAGTTAAGGTTTTCCTGCCTGGATTCATATGTATTCGCATCACTTAGCTGTGCCTTTTTTTATTATCATACGTCTTGAAAAGGCCTTGATTCCTGCCCAAAGGGAATGCTCAGTGTCAAAGGGCGTGGCCAATTTTTCGGCAATTGCCCTGCGCGCAAAATCTCCTGAAGCACATTTTTCCGGATTGAGAGCGGCAACCATCCCGCCGTTCATCCTCACTGCCTGAAGGCCAGTGATATTTCCATCCACCTGACCTCCCAGGATGCAAACATTGAGATTTTCACCAAAGGCCCTTGAAGCAGATTGAAACAAGGCATTCATGTCCAGAAAATAATCCGTTTGCTTCAGGCTGGTAATACCCCTGGTATCCTTCTGTATGTCTGGCAGGTTATGCCTGCTTGCCAGGGTGCAACATCCTGCCCACAGCATCTGTTCAGGTTCAAAGGCAGCACTGCATCCGGTAATCAGGTCAAGTTCCCTGGCGTATGCTCTTAGTACCGAGGAAGACATATCTTGGATACAGAGACAAGCTGTAGCCCTTATAGGAAACAGTGCTGACGCAAGCCGAATGAAGCTGCTCACTGCACCCTGGAGAGCCACAACAATCAAGAGCCCTTCAGGGGCCACCTTTTGGGCAGCCTGTTTCTTGATTGCATGGCCTTTTAGCCTGGCAGCCCTTTTTATGACCTCGGGATTAATGCCCGCAGCTGCCTTTAGAGTACGCACCAGTTCTGCCGCACTGTCATGTATGTCATCCGAAATGGTGCCAGATGGCTTGGGAAAGAAATCCACTGCTCCCAGGCTCAGTGCTTCAAAGGTGATCCGTCCCTGGTCGGCAAGCCCGCTTACCATGACAACAGGCAGGGGGTGTCTGATCATGATATGTTTCATGGTGGTCAAGCCGTCCATAACGGGCATGTCCACATCAAGGGTAATAACATCGGGTTTCAGGGTCTTTATGGCATCCAGGGCCTCCTTGCCGTGCTTGGCCACCCCCACCACATCTATTTCGCCGGAATCAGACAGTATTTCCACCAGGGCCTTTCTCATGAAGGCTGCGTCATCTACCACCATTGCCCTGATGTTTCTGCCAGTACTGTCTGCCTGCATTTCAGCCTCCCAGTGCCTGGGACCATCCCTGTTCAAGGTCCTTCTTGCTGTCCCTGAGTTGGGTAGCTATCTTCTGCACATCCTTGCCGGATATGCCCAGGGCCTTTGGAAGTTTAATTTTTTCAGGCAGCCACGGGGAACTCCATCCTATATCAAGCTTGTGGCATATCTGGTCTGCCAAAAATATGACAGCACAGGTTTTTTCCTCGGGGCCGGCACTTTTGGGATGATGATGGTACCTCACGCTGCTCACTATTTTTTCACTCAGGTTCCATTTCTTGGCAATATAAGCCCCCGCCTCGGTATGACTGATTCCATATTGCTCTTCAGCTGCAAACAGGGGGATCTTTTTTTCTTCCTGAAGTCTCAAGATTCCTTCAAGATCCTCGGGGAAAAAATTGCACAGTACAAACCGGCCAATATCGTGGATAAGGCCCATGGTGAAAAATTCCTCAGGATCAAGATCGTCTGCCAGGGCAGCTATTTCCATGGATGCCTTGGCTACACCTATACAGTGCATCCACAATCCCTTGGAAGGAAAGGGACTGGATGCGCCGTTATGCCCGAAGGCCTGGGTAAGAGAAATTCCTATGACCAGATTGCGTACCTCCTCATGGCCCAGCACAACTACCGCATGGGCTATGGTCTGTATCTCTCCGCTGAGGCCGTAGGCAGGGGAATTGGCGATCTTCAGGATCTTGGCTGCAAGTACCGGGTCCTGCTTAATAATTGTCTCCAGGCGGTTTGCGGAAGAGGCTATGCTGTCCATCTCCTCAAGCACCTTTTGAAGTGTATGGGGCATGGGAGGCAGATCCTTTATGGTATCAAGGCGTTGAGCTATGGATGGAGGCATTGTTGTGTATCCTTTTCAATCTGATTCAGAAAGGGATTAGGCCCTGTTCCTTCTTATTTATTTATCGACAATCATGCCCTGCCCTTAAATTCTTCAGTGTGTTTAAATTCACTCTTCCTTCAATTTTTTCCAGAACCATCCGATAAGCCCCATAGAGCCTTCCGAAAGACTTGATGTTTGGGAAAATTGCTTTGAGGTCGAAAAAACATGGCAGACTTAATTCTGACAGGCCCTGCACTTGAACAAACAAGAACCCAGATCAATGAGTCTCTTGTTCAGGCAGGGGTACACACGGTCCTGCTTATAGACCACGCCGGCAATGTGGTTGCCAGTTGTGGTGAAAACAGAAAGGACCTGGATATGACGTCACTCGCCGCACTGGCTGCCGCCAACTTTGGGGCCACCTCGCAAATGGCAAAGTTGATAGGGGAAGATGATTTTTCCCTGCTGTTTCACAAAGGCAAAAAGGACAGCATTCACTTTGCAAAGGTGGGGCAGGAGATGATTCTCATTACTATTTTTGGAGACGAAGTATCTCTGGGACTGGTGAGATTGAGGGTGGCTGAATTAACCAGCAACATAGAAAAAATATTCGGACTGGGAAATTAGATGGCACTCATAGACCTGAGCAAAAGGGAGGTGCACTGCAAGATTGTCTATTACGGACCAGGGCGGTGCGGCAAGACTACCAACCTCCTTTACATTTATAATTCCATGAACAGCAATGCCAAGGGCAAGATGCTGACCATAGAAACCAAGGGAGACAGGACCTTGTTCTTTGATCTTCTGCCTCTGAACCTGGGCAAGATCAAGGGCTTTGACATAAGGATTCAACTTTATACTGTTCCAGGACAGGCTATATACGAAGCCACCAGAAAACTGGTGCTCAAGGGCGTGGACGGCCTGGTGTTTGTGGCAGATTCCTTGCGGGTCAGACGGGCAAAGAACATTGAAAGTCTTCAGGACCTGAAAAAAAACCTTCTGGAGTACAACCTGGATATAGAAAATCTTCCTATTGTCCTCCAGTACAATAAAAGGGATCTGGAAAGTTCTCCCATCCCGACACTAAGTCTCGAAGAGATGGAAGAGGACCTAAACAAGGAACTGGGTGCTCAGGCATTTCAGGCAGCAGCCACCAAGGGCCTGGGAGTATTTGAAACATTGAAATACATAAGCAAGAAGACAGTGCGCTACGTGGCCACAAAACATCTTGTAAAACCACAATAGCAAACCAGGGAGACAATCCGGTGAAAGAAAACAACAATATCCCCGAAACAGAACTTTTCACTGCAGAGATTGAGGACACCATTGACGATCTTTTCAAACCGGCAAAAAAAATAGAGATCGATCCTCTCACCCAGGAGGTAAAGGAGGTACAGCCAGAGCCAGAGGAATCTTCAGTGGAATTTGAACTCAGCAGTGAAGACGATAGCCAGCCTGCCATGGACGATGCATCAGGCAACACCGCGCCTGCAGACGGCCAGAATCCTGTCCAAAAGTCCTCTGAGACACTCCTCGAGCTGGACCTTGAGCTGGAGCTTGAGGACATAGATGCACAAGACAATCAGCATGGCAAGGACGATGACCAGCCACGTGATGAATCCCAGGGGGAACCGGTTAGCATCTCGGATAAACTGGAGCAGCTAAAGCAGCAGCTGTTTACGATTGAATGGGAGGTTACAGAACCCCAACTCCATGAGACCCTTGGTTTAATAAAGAATCTTCTAAATGAGCCTGAACTCAACAGCAGTCGCCAGGCCCTGTCCATGATGGAGCTCATGCATACGGTGATTCAAAATATCCATGACAATCCCGAGACGGTGTCTGCC
>QOAL01000149.1 GCA_003978135.1 Thermodesulfatator sp. | reverse complement strand
GAAAAATGCTCATGTACGCCCAGTACACTGCGCTTTTTCGCCTCCTTGCGCCTTGTCCTCGAACAAAATTGCCTATTTCTGGATGGACACTAATAAATAAATTTTTTTCTCTGAAAAAATAGAAAAGATCTTGAAAAAACAAGAAAATCAACAAGGAGAAACGGATAATGGCTTCACTGAAGGGAACAAAAACTGAAAAAAATCTGCTTACTGCTTTTGCTGGCGAATCCCAGGCCAGAAACAGGTATACCTACTTTGCAAGCAAGGCAAAAAAGGAAGGTTATGTCCAGATTGCTGCAGTTTTCGAGGAAACAGCAAACCAGGAAAAAGAACATGCCAAGCGACTTTTCAAATTTCTTGAGGGCGGCGAAGTTGAAATAACCGGAAGCTTCCCTGCAGGCGTCATAGGCTCCACCCTGGAAAATCTTAAGGCCTCGGCTGCTGGAGAAAACTATGAACACACCCAGATGTATCCAGAGTTTGCCAGGATAGCCAAGGAAGAAGGCTTCAATGAGATAGCATGCGTGCTGGAAGCCATTGCCGTGGCGGAAAAATACCATGAAGACAGATACAATGCCCTGGCAAAAAACCTGGAAGAAGGGAAGGTGTTCAAGAAAGATGCACCTGTTAAATGGCGCTGCAGAAACTGCGGATATTGTTTCGAAGGCACAGAGCCCCCTGAAAAATGCCCGGCTTGTGCCCATCCCAAGGGTTATTTTGAACCCCTGGTTGAAACCTGCTGAAACATGTTTATATAAAAATAGACATTTAAACAAAAACAAGGAGGAGAAAAATTATGTGCACAATGGTTACAAAAGAGGCCCCTGATTTCACAGCCCAGGCAGTCATGCCTGATGACTCTATTCAGGATATCACATTGTCATCCTACAGGGGGAAATACGTTCTTCTTTTCTTCTACCCACTGGATTTTACCTTTGTCTGACCCACAGAAATAATTGCCTTGGACAAGGCAATCGACAAATTCAAGGAGAAAAACTGCGAAGTTCTCGGTATCTCCGTGGATTCTCCCTACAGCCATTTTGCATGGAGGCAGACACCGGTGGAAAAAGGCGGCATCGGAAGAATCAAGTATCCCCTGGTTTCCGACCTCAACAAGAAAATCTCCCTTTCCTATGGAGTACTCCTTGAGGATGCAGGGATTGCGCTCCGCGGTCTGTTCCTCATAGACAAGGAGGGCATTATCAGGCACAACCTTGTAAATGACCTGCCTCTTGGAAGGAATTTTGACGAGGCCCTGAGGATCCTGGAAGCACTTCAATACCATGAATCTGTGGGCGAGGTCTGCCCGGCAAACTGGAGGCCAGGCGAAGAGGCCATGAAGCCCACTGCCGAGGGAGTAGCCGAATACCTTTCAAAACACGCAAAGTAAGACAACGAACCTTACCTGGGGGGATTAGCCCCCCTTCTTTAGAAAAAAGACTCACGGAGGAAGGAAATATGCGCAGGACCATAGTCATAATACTTGGACTGTTCCTGGCACTGCCTGCCACGGCTTTCAGTGCCAAGATGGGAAGCTTCAAGTACGAAGATTTCAAGAAACCCAAAAATTGCGGCATGTGCCACAGGCAAATTTACAAGGAATGGCAAAACAGCCTCATGTCAAAAAGCTATACCCACGAATGGGATCAGGTGGAATATTTCAAGCTTGCACTGCCCCATTCCCAGAAACTTGAAAAGGTATCCGGTGTAAAGGCTGGATGTATTGCCTGTCACAGTCCCCTGGCCTTTCTCTCCGGAGATATTCCACCCAAGCCGGCTGACCAGGACACCAGGGCCAACGAAGGAGTTTCCTGTGAAGTCTGCCATAACATTACAGGGACATCCGAAAAGGTTCCCTTTAATTTCAGCTTTAACGTGGAACCCGGGAAGGTAAAACGCGGCCCCAGGAAGGATGCTGTCTCCCCGTTCCACAGCACTGCCTACAGTGAATTTCATAAAAGCGCAGAACTGTGTGCCACATGCCATGATGAGCAGAGCCCCTATGGTGCGTGGGTCAAGGCAACTTACAGGGAATGGAAGGAAGGCCCCTATTCCAAGGAAGGAAAGGTCTGCCAGGACTGCCATATGCCAAAGGCTCCAGGCAGGTCAGCCGGTGGAGGAAAGGAAAGAACCGATATTGCCCACCATTACTTTCAGGGTTCCCATTCTGCAAAACAACTTTCCGGAGCGGTTGACGTAAGCCTTTCTGGAGCACAGAAAGCTGTAAAGCCAGGGGAAGCACTGAAATTCCAGGCCAAGCTCTTAAACGGCAAGGTGGGCCACCCGATCCCTTCAGGCTCCACGGAAGAACGTATGCTATGGCTGGAAGTGTGGGCAGTGGACGCAAACGGCCAAAAATATCCGGTACCTGTAACCAAGAAAGGTTTCAAGGGAGAAGAATATACCATAGCTGATTCCTCTGCCATGACGTACCAGGCCATTGGCGAGATCATGGAGATAAAGGATTTCAAGGGCCTGAAAAGGGATGGCGATGTGCCCGATGGAGCCAGGATATTCAGACATCCCTTCTTCGATCCCAAGGGCCGTATGACAATCTGCCAGTGGTACACCAAGGACAACAGCCTTGTTGACTACAGGATAAAACCCAGGGAGACCAAGGTAGAAGACTACTCCTGGAAGTTGCCAGCCAATCTGCCAAAGGGCAAGCTGACCATAACTGCAAGCCTCTATTACAGTCAGATTCCAAGCTCTGTGGGAAAGTTTTTCAAGCTTCCAGAATCAGAGTACCAACCAATACTGGTGAACAAGGCAGAGATGACTGTGGAGGTCAAATAGGAGTGAAACAGATGAAAAGACGCGAATTCATAAAAAATACTGCCATAATAGGGGGAGCTGCCATGTCGTTGAGCGTGCTGCCAGGCACTGTTCATGCGGATAAAGGTCAACCTCCCCAGACTCTGAAAGACCCTGAAAATCCCTCAACCCTGGAGAAAAAGCATGTTCCATTGGTAGAGGCACCGACACAGGTTAAAAAGGACCAGTGGTTCGATGTCAGGGTCAAGGTTGGGTTCATGATTCCTCATCCCTCCACACCGGGTCACTGGATTGATGAAATCAAGTTGTTGGTGAACGGGAAAGAGGTAAGCGAAATCGATAACGACATGGGCGGGATCTCCTCGCCTGACGGATGTTTCAGGATAAAACTCCAAGGGCCTGCTGAAATAAGGGCCATAATACACTGTAACCTTCACGGCACCTGGACAGGGGATTCTGTCAAGGTAAACGTCTCTTAAAAAACAAGGGGGGCTATCCCCCCCTGCATTCCTAAAAAAAGGCAGGTTTCCCATCTGGATACCTGCCCTGTACGGGTCTGATAATCTAGAATAAAAGGAGAAATACTATGACTAAAAAGATGGAAGTATACAAGTGCGAAATCTGCGGAAACATGGTTGAAATGGTTCATGAAGGCGGTGGAACACTTGTCTGCTGCGGCCAGAACATGACCCTCATGGCTGAAAATTCCACAGATGCTGCCCAGGAAAAACATGTGCCGGTAGTAGAAAAGACCGCCAATGGCTACAAGGTAAAGGTGGGAAGCGCTGCACATCCCATGGAAGACAAGCACTACATAGAATGGATTGAACTTGTGGAAGGAGATGTATCACAGCGTGTATTCCTTAAACCAGGAGATGCGCCAGAGGCATCCTTTTGCACCGACGCCACAGAGGTCACTGCCAGGGCCTATTGCAATCTTCACGGACTCTGGAGGGGTTAGTTGCCATGTTAAGTGAAAAAATGGAAAAGGCCCTGAATCAGCAGATCAATGCAGAGATGTACTCTGCATACCTGTACCTGTCCATGGCATCGTATTTTGAAAGCGTGGACCTGGAAGGATGTGCCAACTGGATGAAGGCACAGACCCAGGAAGAGATGATCCATGCCATGAAGATCTATGACTTTGTAATAGAAAGGGGCGGCAGGGTACTTCTTGACACCATAAAGGCCCCTCAGCAGAAATGGGATTCTGCGCTGGCGGTTTTCGAGCATGCCTATGAACACGAACAGCTTGTAACAAGCCTTATAAACGACCTGATGAACCTGGCCATTGAGGAAAAGGATCATGCAACCCAGATATTCCTCCAGTGGTTTGTAAGTGAACAGGTGGAAGAAGAGGCATCTGCCAGCGGCGTTGTCCAGAAACTCAAGCTTGCCGATGCCTCAAAGGGCGGCGGCTTGTTCATGGTGGATCGCGAGCTGGGCCAGAGGCCCCTTCCAATACCCATGCCTGAAAAGGGCTGAGAAAAGACATACGGGGCGGCCCTGGGCAGCCCATGATGAATAATGCCGAATAAATTAGCGGCAAAGTAATCAAAAGGAGTAAAGAAAATGGCAAAACCTGAAGAAATGTATCAGTGCCAGACATTAAACTGCGGCTATATCTACAACCCGGACAAGGGTGACAGGAAAGGCAAGATCCCAAAGGGAACCAAGTTCGAGGATCTTCCAGATGACTGGAAATGCCCTGTGTGCGGTGCAAGCAAGGCAATGTTCAAACCCCTTGCAGGCCCGGGATCAGTGGCTGAGGAAAATGCAGAAGCCCAGGCCACTGCCTAAAAGAAAAAGGCAGGGGAGTTAGGCTTACCTGCCTTTTTAAGAGTTTCTATTTATTCAGCCACGGACATGCAATTACAAAAAAAATGTCATGCTGCAGGCGCGGGCAATCGTCTCCGCGCCCGGCAGGACAGAAAGAAAAGTATTTGCCCATGTTTGTCCATGGCCAAAAGCTTCTTAAAAAAACTGCTCAATAGAACTTACTAAGTAAAAAATTCAACAATAGAAAGGATAACAAAAATGAAAAAATATAGATGTTCAGTATGTGGTTATATTTACGATCCTGAAAATGGCGACCCGGATAACGGCGTTGAGCCCGGAACCGATTTTGACAAGGTACCAGAGGACTGGACCTGCCCCATTTGCGGTGCCTCAAAGGACCAGTTCGAACCGGCAGACTGATTTTCAATTCAAGGAGAAGTAGCCATGCAAGTTTATGAGATAAAAAAGGACATCTTCTGGGTGGGTGCAGTGGACTGGCTGGTACGTGATTTTCACGGTTATTCCACCTACCGCGGCTCCACGTACAACGCCTACCTGATGCTGGATGAAAAAAACGTGCTTTTTGACACTGTAAAGCACAACCTTTGTTCAGACCTGGTACACAGGATAAGGACAGTAATTGACCCGGAAAAGATAGACTACATAGTAGTAAACCACGTGGAGATGGACCATACAGGAAGCCTGCCGAAGATAGTGGAAATGGTGAAGCCTGAAAAGATCATCTGCTCCAAGATGGGGCACAAGAATCTTCTGGCCCACTTTCACAAACCTGACTGGCCATACCACATCATTGAAAACAATGAATCCATATCCGTGGGCAAGCGCTCCATCCAGTTTATGGAAACAAGGATGCTCCACTGGCCTGACAGCATGTTTTCCTACATACCAGAGGAAAAACTGCTCATCTCCCAGGATGCCTTTGGACAGCACCTTGGCACCAGCGAAAGATATGATGACGAGGTGGATTTTTCAGAGCTCATGTACCAGGCCAGGAAATATTACGCCAACATCATATATCTCTATTCTCCCCAGGTAAGAAAACTCCTGAAGCATGTGGCAGACATCGGCCTGGATGTTGACATGATAGCCCCTGACCATGGCGTTATCTGGCGTTCACACATCCCGGAAATACTCAAGGCTTACGAAAACTGGTCCAACCACAGGGCAAAAAACAAGGCCCTTGTGGTCTATGATACCATGTGGCACTCAACGGAGATGATGGCAAAGGCCATTGCAGACGGTATCGAATCCACTGGAACCAGCATGCAGCTCATGGATCTCAGCGTTAACCACAGGAGTGATGTCATAGCAGAGCTCCTCGAGGCAAAGGGAATCTGCCTTGGATGTCCTACACTGAACAACGGCCTTCTTCCCAGGATGGCCGGTTACCTCATGTACATGAAGGGGCTTAGACCTGCCCAGAAATTCGGTGCTGCCTTTGGCTCCTTCGGCTGGAGCGGCGAATCTGTGAAGCACATGAACAAGGCCATGGAAGACATGAAGTTCGACATCATCCATGAGGGCATAAAGGTCAAGTACGTGCCAACCCACGACGACCTGAAAAGGTGCTGGGAACTTGGGAAGCTCATGGGTGAAAAGATCCAGGAAGCTGTTGATAACCAGTAAACATAGGAGTCAGAAAGTACATGAAGATAGAAGTTGACAAAAACGTGGTAGAATTTACGCCGGAGTCTCCCCAGGAAGAAGCCTCCCTGGAGGTTCTCTGGAAGGTGGTAGTGGACTGTTACGGCGACAATAAAAAAATAGTTCCCATGGGCAACTTTGTGCCAGGCCATGACAAAGTGGCCAGGTTTCATATAGAAGGAGTTCCCGGCGGAACAACTACCTATTCCCAGGACAAGACCGTAGAGTCTGAATGCACCTATTACTGTGCAGTCTGTAACAAGTACATGAACTGCGAGCCAGGCCAGCCGGTTCCCCTCTGCTGCGGGAAAGAAATGGAACCTCTTGATTGACCAGAACTGAGAATAACGTGGATTCCCGACCATGAGCAGAAAAATAGCGCAGGAGGTCAAGGCCATCCTCAGGGAGGGCGACCTCCTTCGCCTTCTGTCATTCATAGAAACCGTGCCGCCCAAAAAGGTGGTGCAACCCCTGATCCAGACATTTTACAAGGCAGATTCCATTGCCCGTTGGCATGCCATCACTGCCTTCGGCAGGGTCCTGGACAGCATTGCCCAACAGGACATGGAAGATGCCCGCATAATCATAAGACGCCTTATGTGGAGCCTGAACGACGAGTCAGGCGGCATCGGATGGGGCGCACCTGAGGCAATGGCCGAGGCCATGGCCAACAACCAGACTCTGGCAGAAGAATATTGCCGCATACTCGTTTCATACATCTGGGAAGACGGAAACTACCTGGAATACCTGCCACTTAGACGCGGAGCGCTTTGGGGGGTCATGCGCTTGGCACAAACGCATCCAGCCATATTTAACAGCATTGATTACGCTGCTGACCTTGTAAAGGACTATCTCCATGACAATGATCCGGAATCCCGGGCACTGGCCGCCCTTGCCCTGGGCTTTGCAGGGAAAAAGGAATTCTGCGATGAAATTGCAAATATGCTTTCTGACAGAAGACCCGTCCAGTTATACCTTGACCAGAAATTAAGGGATCTTTCCGTGGCAGATGCAGCAGCAACTTCGCTTAAGCACTTAAAGTGCTGATGAAGGGCCTGCCCAATAATGATGTCCCGCCAATCTCTGCTGCACGTTTTATAATAAGACCCGATAGTACAAAAAAAAAGAGCAAATTAAAAGGCACTTACAGCGTGAAAGCCATAAGTGCCTGATTTTACTGGTGGGCCGTCAGGGTCTCGAACCCCGAACCTACTGATTAAGAGTCAGTTGCTCTACCAATTGAGCTAACGGCCCCAGGTACGGCAATCTTAATAACCTCAGTGTCTGCTTATGTCAAGGGTAAAACACCCTAGAAAAATTCTTTAAAAAACACCTTTTTTCCAGTTGCAGGGTTGTGGTCAAAAAAAAATCGTATCTGCTCACCGGATACCGATTTTTAAAAAGATCTCAATAGTTATTTTTATTTACGTTTTGAAAAATATTGGCTATGATATGGAAGATAAAACAATCACCTTGAAAGATTCGGGCCGTCTCCTATTCATAAAAAAATCACCTGGATAACAAGTGCTTAAACACAGAACCTTGAATCATATGATCCAAGGTCTGAAAAAATAAAAAAGACACCAAAAGGAGGAAGAGAGAAGTGAAGAAACTTATGACGATTTTAATGGGGCTTATGCTGCTGGTTTGTTTTGGTTGCAGCAATGATCACGGTGACAAGGCTGCCGAGAAGGCAAAAGAGGCTGCCAAATCAGCAGTGGAGGCTACCCATGAGGCTGCCAAGGCTGTAACCGAAGAGGCCAAGAAGGTAACAGAGGCTGCCTCACAAAAAATGGAAGAAACCCAAAAGGCCTTAGAGGAAAAGACAGAGGCTGCCCCTGAAAAGGCTGAAGCCAAGAAAGAAGAAGCAACTAAAGCCGTAAGCGAAGAGGCACAGAAGACCTCGGAAAAGGCCGGTGAGGTCGCTGAGGAAGCTGCCAAGAAAGCTGAAGAAGCCGCTGAAAGCGCAAAAGAGGCTGCACATGAAGCAGGAGAAGCAAAATAGTCTTTTGCCATCCTGAACCAAAAATCT
>QOAL01000208.1 GCA_003978135.1 Thermodesulfatator sp. | reverse complement strand
CCGCTGCCCCTGGCTGTATATCTTTTCACTGAGCCATTTCAGCAAGACCGAAAAATCCCCTTTGGCAAAATCCCTTCTCAGATCTGGAATATCCCTGGAAGCAGCCTGGAATATCATTGCAGAATATATATTTCCAAGGGTATAGGTCGGGAAATAGCCAAAGGCAGCCCCTGACCAGTGTACGTCTTGCAGACACCCCCTGCTGTCATCAGGTACCTTAATGTCAAAGATCTCTTCAAAAAGCTCGTTCCACCTGGCAGGTATGTCATTGACCTTTATGTGACCGTTTATGATCTCTTTTTCCATCTGGAACCTGAGAAATACGTGGAGATTGTATGTTACTTCATCTGCCTCCACCCTGATATACGAAGGCCTTACTCGGTTTATCAGCCTTACGAACTGCACCAGGCCCATTCCCTTGAGGGCCTCAGGAAATATTCCCTTGGCCACAGGCAAGAAATATTCCCAGAACTCCATGCTCCTGCCTACGATATTTTCCCAAAGCCTGGACTGGGATTCATGTATTCCCAGGGATACGGAATCCCCCAGCGGGGTCCCGTAGGCCTGCGAAGGCAAATTTTGACTATAAACACCATGGCCAGCCTCGTGAAGTACACCGAAAATGGCGTCTGTAAAATCCCGTTCATTCCATCTGGTTGTAATCCTCACATCCCCTGGACCTATACGGGTAGAAAAGGGATGGACTACTGTATCAAGGCGCCCTGCGGAAAAATCATATCCCAGCCGCGAGGCCATGAGTCTTGCAAGGACCTTCTGGGATTCCACGGGGAACACTCCCTCAAGCCCTGTCATCTTGCCTTGCCTGGCAACCACAAAGGACAATATGTCCTTGAGGCCGGGTACCAGAGCGGCAAAAATGGCCTCGATGTTCGCAGTCTTTTCTCCTGGCTCATAAAGGTCCAGAAGAGCATCGTACATATTTTCCTCAAAACCGAGATAAATGGCCTTTTTTCTTGAAAGCTGTACCAGTTTTTCCAGGTGAGGCTGGAAGACGGAAAAGTCTGACTTTGCCCTGGCCTCTATCCATGCACCGTGGGCAAGCACCCTTGTGTAGGAAAGTTCCCTGACAAGCTCTTCCGGCAGCTTTACAGCCTGTTCGTAAACGCGCTTCCACTCCCTGAGATTTACAAACAGGTCGCTGTCAGGTTCCATGTCCTTGGCCTGTTCATATAGAAGGCCTATGAGCTCACCTGTCCTTTGCTCCACCAGAATAGAATGAACGATTCCGGATATTGTTGAAAGCTGGCCTGCCCTGTGCTCCTGCCCACTTTCAGGCATGTAGGTTTCCTGGTCCCAGGACAAAAGACTCGCCGTGCTCTTTAGGAATGCAATCTTCTTGAATCGCTGGCTAAGTTCCTGATATTGCCTGCTCTCTACCATGAAACGTCCTTCCTTAATTTCTTCCCAGCCGCCTGTCATGATGATATCCTAAGAAACAGACAGACTGCATGGAACAATATAACACTTGAGGAAAATATGGGCATGAAAAGAGAAAAATTCCAGGCGGCCGTATTTGACCTGGACGGCACCCTCCTGAACACGCTGGAAGACCTGGCCCGTTCTATGAACCGGGTACTGAAAGGTCACGGACTCACCACCCATCCCATGGACGATTACCGGTATTTCGTGGGTGATGGCGCCAGGACACTGGTAAAGAGAGCTGTGCCTGAACATATGCGCCAGGACGAAAAAGCCCTTGCCCTCTGCCTGAAAGAATTTCTTGAAGATTATGCAGCAAACTGGGATGCCAATACCAGCCCCTACCCGGATATTCCCCAGATGCTGGAAGGCCTGGCCCGCATGAACATCAAGTTAGCGGTTCTTTCCAACAAACCCCATAACTTTACCAGGCTTTGCGTGAAAAGATACCTGGGACAATGGAAATTTCAGGCCGTGTTGGGAGAAAGACCTGGTATCCCAAGAAAGCCCTCCCCTGACGGAGCACTTGAAGCAGCAAGAATCATGGGAGTAAAGCCAGAAAAATGCATCTATCTGGGTGACACTTCCATCGACATGAAAACCGCCAAGGCCGCCGGGATGTTTCCTGTGGGAGTCCTGTGGGGTTTCAGGGATGAGCAGGAACTGAGGGAATCCGGGGCCAAGCTTTTGATAAGCAGGCCCCGGGAGCTTCTGAAATTTATGGAAGAAGGATAAAAAAGGCTATTTTCTCACCCAGTTTCCAGGAGACCGCTCTACAAATGTCCCCCTTGGAGCTGTCTTCTGCCATTCCTGTGCAAAAATCTTCTGGACCCTGGAAATCTGGGAACCAGGGATGTTCAGGCTCTGGGCGACTGCCTTGTAAAGTGCCATCCGGTCAGAGTTTTCTGCATTTACCAGGCGCTTGAGATCTGCCTTCTGCTTAAGACCAAGTCCCGCCTGGCTTTTTATCACCAGGAGCCCGTTGGCACCTTCTCCCACGTTACCCTTCTTAAGATATGGCATAAGTGCGGGATAGCGTTTTTTCATCCTGTCCTTAAGCTGCCTGATGGTGGCATTGGACACAGTAAGTTCCCGTCCTGCATAGGCCAGGCTTCCAAGCTGAAGCCATGATGTGGGACTGCTATCCATGGATTTTTCATTGCTGTTCTGGTCCGGCTGCTGACCCCTTATATCCGTTGCTATGTCTTCTGCTGCCTGTCTCACCTCTGCCGCAGGAAAATAGATATTCACTGTAACGCAGGCGGTAATCAGAAAGACCAGAAGGACAATAGTTGATTTCAGGTTCAAAATTTTCATGGCTATCGAATCTCCATTTTTGATTTATCTGACTCACTAATCCTTTCAAGTCGTTTTACCATATCCTTGAAACGTATCCTACCCCCTGGATTCATGTTGATGACATTAACCCCTCCAAGAAACCCTCTCTTCACCAGGTACTCTACACCATTCTTTTTTACAAGACCGTGTAGCACAAATATGTCGTTGTTAAGGCTGCAGGATATGCCAATGCGGCTATAGGAAAACTCCTTTAAAAAATATCCCAGGAAGGAGATAGATCCTTCTCCACCGCCCAGTATGGAGAGGTTTTCCACTGCCTTCAGGCTGATTTTCTTTGGCACGTCTGCCGAATCATCGTTTTCAAGCAGAAATTCAAACCGTTCGGGCTGGACACCGCTCATAACAAGGCCCTTAATATAGCCGTTGACCACTCCGGTCACCACGCCAAAGGAGGTGGGTTTTGTAAGCTTGCCGAGATCTAGGTTTTCAAAAACAATATCAGCGCCATAATGCACAACAGGAGCAAAGGGTTCAAGCCAGATATTGGACGCGGTTATTGTTCCCCCGGCAAGCTCTGCCTTTATCCTTCCGGAAAATACCAGCCTTTGCCCTTTCAGCTCTGCATGCATGGCCTGGGCAGACACCCTCATCTCATAGGGAAAACCGCTGACAAGCTTTTGGATTTGAAGGTCCTTCAGGCACAGTCCATTGAGTGCCAGTTTCTTTTTCGAAAGATCAAGACACACCTCATTGACACATATATCACCGTACTGGAGATCCAGGTCCAGGGGACCGGCAGTGAGAGATTTCGTGCAGACTTTCAAAGGTATATCTTTGTCTTTAGGTTTTACATGAACCGATTCATCAAGAAGGCCAGGCGGAAGCAGGTTATTCAGGAAAAGTTCATCCCAGGAAATCCGTCCCTTCTGGCAGTCAGGCGCCAGGAAAGGATACGGAAAATCCAGGAGAAGCCCCTTGACAAAGGGCTGGCCTGAATAGGTCAAATCTGATGTGCATTTGAGCCTCAGCACCTTTCCCAAGGTAGTTAGTGTCAGGGTCCCTGCTGGCTCAAATCGCGACACCGCCGGGTGGGAATCAGAAAAAGGTTCTTTTAGTAGGAGATCATAGAGCTTTCCAAGATCTGCAGACATGCTGAATCTGTTAATACTGCAATTTTTCAGCAATGTCTCCATTTCCCCTGACTGCACCGATTTCATAGGCAATGACAGGCCCTTTGCTTCCATGGAAACCGGCCCCTGAAGGTGGAAATTTGAAACATAAAGGCCCTTTTGAGAGAAACTGCCCCGGGCATTAACCATGCCCTTGAGATCAGAAAGATCGAAAAACCAGGGATAAAAAAGTAGCTGGCCCTTGTCCCAGCTCACGTCTATCTTCCAGGTCTTTTTCCCTTTTTCCCTGGCTCCTATTCTAAGATGAATCTTAAGATTCAGGCCTTCAAATGCGTGATCCGCATCCCTGGAGCCGGAAAGATCCTGGAAATTAAAGTTGGAATCAAGATCCCATTTTACCTCTTTGGGCTCAAGGCCGGATTCGGCAAGATGCCAGTTTGATGCATGGGATGCGTAGGCCGCTTCCGTACCAGGGAACCATAGAAATGGCAGGAGCAGTAGCCAGGCTACGAAAAACGTCAAGATAGCTTGACCCGCAAACACGATGGAGGCTGCCCTTTTCAGTCCGCCTTTTCCTTCCAGCGTTCAGGAAAAATAAGGCTCACTGTGGTGCCTAACCCCGGCTTGCTTTTTATTTCGATTTCACCCTGGTGCTCCCTCATTATGTGATGAACCATAATGAGCCCCACCCCTGTACCTGATGGCTTGGTAGTAACAAGCTCTTTGAAAAGTTTTTCCTTTATATCTGCTGGTATCCCGGGCCCCTGATCCGAGATGGAAAGGACAGGTCTTCCGTTTATGCGCTTTACTTCCACTTCCAGGTTTGCGCCATGGGGGGAGGCATCCACAGCATTTTTTAACACGTGAAGAATGGCTACCTTCAGGATTCTTGGATCTGCATGGATCTTCAGGGGCATATCAGAGATATTCGTCACCAGCTTCATTTCCTTCTGTTCCAGATGAGGCTGCCAGGCATCAAGAATTTCCTCAACCAGTGCCCTGAGATCCATTTCTGTGAAAAATCGTTCCTGTTCCCTGGCAAGCCCCTCGAAATCCTTTACTATATCTTCCAGCTTCTGGGCCTCCTTGAATATAGCCTCTATTTTGGGGCGCTCTGGCTCATCCTTGGGAATTTTCTTTAAAATTCTCCTGGCAAGTCCACCAATCACCGTGGCAGGATTTCTTATCTTATCCGCTATTCTGAGTGCAAGCTCCACTACGGTCCTTTCGTGGACAAGGGATTCCATGTCTTGGCTGAGTTCAAGGAGCTCACTGTTGGCCTTGTCCAACTCTGCATTTTTTTTGGAAAGGGTCCTGAGGAGTTCAAGTACCTCCTCGTGCTTGGCTCTCAGATTTTCAAGAAAAGATTCCTCTAGATCCGAGAAGAGATGTTTCTTTATCTCTTCATATTTTTTTTGCAATTCATCACAGCTCTCCCTGCCGCCCCACATTATGGCACTGACTTCTACCGGGCTTTGGCGAGTACAGTTTTTAAAGGATACCTCGTCCATCACGGCCTTCAGGGAATCATGAATCCTGGAACTAAGCTTCTTTGACTCTTTCTTTTTTTCCTGGTCTTCCTCCAGAACACAGGAGGTCTTTCCCTGAAAGCTGATTTTCATGCCCGATACCGAGGGCCCGTGAGCACCTGACTGAAACTTGCAGACTATGTAAAAAATTGCCTTGCCTCCCCGGGTATGGCGAAGAAGAAAACGGGCAAGCTCCGAGGCAGAAAGGGCTATCTGCACCCTTTTTATCTTTGGAAAGCCGCATATTTCTGCCAGGATTTTCGCCTTTGATCGCACAAGAGGGATGTCCTTTTCCTTCTTGATAATCAGTGTAACTATGTGTATGCGCTGGTCTAAGGCTGCCATTTCCATACCACGAGTGTTGCGTCATCTGCAGGCATTCGAGTCAGGCTGCAGCATGAAAAGAGATAATGTGTCCAGAGAAGTGCGGAAGTGGCTGCTTCGGATTGCTGAAATTTCAGCTCCGGTACTGAGCCTAAGCCGTCGCTATAGACAAGACCAAGTACGGAAGAAAAATTCTCTATTCTTTCCAAGGACATATTTGACCTTGATACAACTGGTCCCAACATTCCGGGATGGCCGGTTATCTTTCTCGGTTGACCATCGATATAGAGATACTGGTTTACATTTCCCACTGCGGCGGTATCTACCCTGCCTCTGGACAGGTCAATTCTTAATGCCTGTGCCGAGACTCCCCTGGAATGAACCAGTGCCTTTCCTGCCTCAAGCAGAACATCAGCAGGGTCTGCGCTGGCAGGCATGAGCCTGACAAGGTCCAGGGCCATGGAGAGGGCCTCGGCAGCCTCTCGCCCATGACCGAGGGCATCCATTACCACAATAGCCATGTTTTGATTATCGCAGGTGAAATGACAACCGTCCCCGCAGAACCTTTCTCTGCTTGCAGGGCGGATAAGATAGGATAGATCAACCGGATACTGGAAAAACCCTGGCTTAACCGAATAAAACTCTGCACTGACAAGGGTAACCGACTCTGTTTCCATGCGCAGCAGATCCGGACACGGAAAATCCCCGAATTTCCCTGAACATATAGCAAACCTGTCGGCCTTTCTCCTGATACACCCCAGGCCGCTGCCAAGCCCGTTTGAAGACGATACCCCGTCTCTCAGGGCCTTCCTCAGGTTGGTTATGCCTGGTCCCATGTCCAGGCTCGAGATGCTCATCACAGAATATTCTGGCAGCCGTTGTCCAAAAAAGCAAATCCTCCCGGAAACAGTCCTGTGTTTAACGTGATTCTGGGCCATCTCACTTACGGACAGCATTATGTCTGCCTGTCTGTCCCTGGAAAAACCCAGGCTGTGTGACATATCCCCTGCTATTTTTCGCGCAAGGGGCACATGGGCCTGCCTGGACACATCAAGCTCCTGCCATTGTGGCTGCATGGAGATCAAATCCATTTCCATGCCTCAATCCTTGCTCCTCCGGTCAGGAGGCTCGCAATCCTTAGGTCATCGGAAAGCGCCTTGAGAAGATTCAGCCCCATTCCCATGCCCATGTCCTGGGAATACCCAGGCTTGAATGCAAGCTCCAGGTCAGCAAAACCCTCACCCCTGTCTTCGGCAGTCAGCCTGAATCCCCTGTGACCGGCAACTTCAACCATGGCAATACATATCATTCCCCTGCCCCCATGGCGCAGGATATTCCTCCCCAGTTCGTCAACAATGGTAAGAAGCTGGGCCTGGATCACCTCTCTGACCACGCCGGCTTCTTCCATCATTTGTCTTAAGGCAGCCCTTGCATCATGAATACTTTCTTCTCCGGATACGGGAACACATTTTTCCATTAATACCCCTGCCCTGCTTGCTGTCACGGTCCTGCTGAATCCCGTTCTATTTTTTCCAGGGCTTGCTGGGAATCCAGGGCAAATGCCAGGTGTTTTCCAAAGGAAATGTCAAAATTCTTGAGAGCAACAATGGCAGAGGCGCCAAGGCCTGCTATCACGGTCCTTGTATTGAGAAGGTTCAGAACTGCTGCCAGGGCGCAAATGTGTTCTGCCAAAAAGGTATCTATCACCTCCACATTTTTAAGATCAATAACCACTCCCCGGACATGCCCCCTTCTAACCCGTTCTGAAAGTGCCTTTGAAAGGGCAATCACACTGGAGTCCTCTATTTCCTCCTGCAAGGATACCAACAAGATATCTCCCAGGGAAAAAATGGAATAGGGTATCATTGATCAGGGTTGTTCCTCTTCATGAATAAGAAACCTGGAGCTGGCCACCTGCTGTTTGTGCATTTCCATGAGCTTCTGGATGGCATAATGAAGCCCGTCTGCCATGCGGCTTTTTACATTGATGGTCCCCAGGTTTACACCCAGGTGGGCCATGGTAAGGGCTATGCGGGTTGAAATTCCGGTGAGTACGGCCTCTCCGCCCATTAGCCGCACAGCGTCCACGGTTTGAAGCAAATGATTGGCCACGGCAGTATCCACGTTGGGCACACCGGTAATGTCAATTATTACAAATGGAGACCGGGTCTGCTCTATGGTCACAAGAAGCCTTTCCATTGCGGACTGAGCCCTGTGGCTGTCTACAGTGCCCACCAGGGGCAGGGCCAGCACTCCTTCCCAGACCTCTATTACGGGGGTGGAGAGCTCCAGGATCTCCTCTTGGAGATGCCTTATGTCCTCGTCCCTCTTCTTGAGCATCTCCTCCTGCTGCTTAAGAATGGTGCGTTCCTGCTCCAGCCTTTCTGATATATCGATAAAGTGCTCCACGCAGCCGATTATCTCGCCCTTATGGTTCCTCACCGGCCTACTGGCAAATTCTATTGGTATTTCCTTTTCCCCTACCTTCAGGGTTGTCTGCCCCTGGTTAACAGAATTTGTCCTGGTGGCAACCCTGCAGGTGCACTGGTCGGTGCGGCACATAGGGGTATTGAAGACCTCGTAGCACTTCCTGTCAAAACAATCTCCTGGAGTACGCCCCACCAGCTCGGCCCCGGCCCTGTTAATTATGAGAATATTATTTTCGAGATCAGTCACGAAGATTCCAGATGGAACAGCGTTTATGATTTCGAAGAGAAATCCTTCATCACCCTGATAATTCTTGAGTTCTTTCACGGCTCATCTCCTATAAGTCATTGA
>QOAL01000091.1 GCA_003978135.1 Thermodesulfatator sp. | reverse complement strand
ATATTGAAAGGCAGACGGCAGTGAATGCCTGGTCATGTTCGCTGTAATAGCATTCCATGCCCATGAGACCGTGCTCTTTCAGGTCTATGACAATTTGCTCCAGGTCTTGTTCATCTGACGGCATAAGGGAAAATGGATGGGCCAGAACAGGGATGCCTCCTGCCTCCTTTACGGTAGTGATGGCCTGTTCCGGGCTGAGGATGGATTTTGGGGCATAGGCCGGGGCGCCTTTTTTCAGGTACTTATCAAAGGCCTGGCTAACAGATTTTACATAGCCCTTTTCCACCATGATCCTGGCAATATGAGGTCTGCCAATCTGCCCGCCCTTGGAAATTTTCTCAAGTTCATCCATGGACAGAGGGATGCCAAGTTCCTGAAGCCTGGCAAGTATCCTGGGATTCCTCTCTGCCCTTGCTGCCTGAACCTTTGCAAGCACGCTTTTGAGGCTGGCAGATTCCTGGTTTATGTAATAGCCCAGAAGGTGCATGTTTCCCCTGGGAAAGGAAACGCTGAGCTCTATGCCTGGAATGAATTCCATCCCCAATTCCTCAGAGGCCTTGGCCCCTGATGCCAGGCCACTGGTTGTATCATGATCAGTAATGGCAATGGCAGAAAGGCCAACGCTCCTGGCAAGTGCAATGAGCTCCCCTGGCGTGTCAGAGCCGTCCGAAGCAGTAGTGTGGGTATGTAGATCACATGTTTTCATGAATGGGTATCAAAAGGGCGTGCAACGCCCGGGACTATGGCTTTCTCACTATCTCTATCCTGGCCTTTTCCCTCTGGTGCTGGAGCCAATCAGTAAACACTGTCTGGGCCTTCTGCTGTCTCACCTTATGCTTTATTTCCTGTTTTTTGTCCTTGAATGCCTTCATGTCAGCATTTTCTCTAATGTTTTTCAGGTATACAATGTAAAAGGAACGGGAGCTGGCAACTGGTTTTTCAGGCAGTGGCTTATCCTTGTAAAGGGCAAGGGCCTCCCGGACCGCTGCTGCAGGAAGTTTGCCGCCGGCAGTTGTATCTGTCCTCTTGAAAAAACCTGTTTCCTCCACCTTGAATTTGAATTTGGCAGCCGCCGCCTCAAAACCATCCTTTGAGGCCGCCTTTAGAAAATCTTCGGCCTTTTTGCGGCAAAGTTCCAGGGATTGTTCCTTTACATATGCATCCTTGACCCTGTCGCGTACCTGTTCAAATGGTGGTACATACGGGGGTTTTTTGTCTGAAAGTTCTGCAATGAGAACTCCTTTTGGCACTTCCAGCAGGGAGCTGAGCTCTCCCTTGCCAAGGGAAAAGAGCGCGCCCAGTATCTGGGGATTGAAACCCACCAGGGGATCGGGATGCCTTTTTGAAAAGAAACCGGTCTTCTCAATAGTCTTGTTCGCACTGTCGGCATAGGCCTCCAGGCTTCCAAGCTCTATTATGGAATCATAGGCCTTATTGGCCTGATCCCACATGAGTTTTTCTGTTTTTTTCGATTTTATCTTTTGTTCAATCTGGTTGCGGACTTCATCAAGAGCCTTGTCCCTTTCAGGCCTTATCTTGTCGAGTTTTATGATGTGGAAGCCGAAGCGTGTCTTTACAGGCCCGCTTATTTCGCCCTCTTTCATTGAAAATACCTTGTCATCAAAGGGCTTGACCATCTGTCCCTTCTGGAAAAAACCCAGTTCTCCGCCATTGGCAGCCGAGCCCGGATCCTGGGAATATTTTTTTGCAAGCTCGGCAAATGATTCCCCTGCCTTGATACGTTTTTCAAGCTCCTGGGCCTGCTTTTTGATCCTCTCCACCTGGGTTGCATTTGCATCTTCCGGGACCTTTAACAGTATGTGGCTGGCCTTTCTCATCTCAGGTACGTGGAATTCTGATCCGTGTTGTTCAAAATACTGCCTTATTTCCGCATCCGTGGCATTTACGTCCCTTGCAATGTCAGCCTTTGCAAAAAGGATGTATTTCAGCTTTATCTGGGGATCTGTCTTGAATTCTTCCTTGTGAGCCTGGAACCATTCCGTCAATTTCCGGGTGGTGGCATTTACCGCTGCCATGCAGTCAGAGGCATTGATCTTTACGAATTCCACGTTTATTTCAGCATTGTTATAATGGTAGTGCAGCATGGCCTCTGAGTCAGGCACAAAGATTCCGGCTGTAAGAAGTGCCTGTACCTTTCTAAGGTACATCTCCTTCCTGACGTTTTCTTCAAAGTCCACAGGCTTCATGCCCGCATTCCTCAGGGCCATCTGGTAGAGGCGCGGATCAAAGACTCCACCTTGCTTGAATGCCGGTATCCCAAGGATTACGTGCTGAATTTCCCTGTCCGTAACCATCAGGCCCATCTTGTCTGCTGCCTGGTCTATGAGCGCAGAATCAATGAGTTGGTCTAGGACCTTCTGCTTGATATTCATCTGCTTTAATACGCTTTCAGGCACAGAGCCTCCATACATGTTCCGGAGTCTCTCAATGGTGTTGTTGTAGGCCTTCTGGTATTCCTCCACCAGTATCTTCTGGCCGTTGACCTTGGCCATGATGTCCATACGCTGGGACCGGAAGGTGCCGACCCCCCAGAAAATAAAGACCACCACAATGGCGCCAAGTATGAATTTCATCAACCAGGATGCTGCATTTCTTCTTATGATTTCTAACATCGCTCCGGAAGTTCTCCTATCAATGTATATGGTTTTTGATCATGCTAAATATACAGTAAGCCACCGCAACAAACGTGCTGTAGGATGCCTTTTCCCTGCTGTAATGTCAAGAAAGTCCTTAAAATCTCCAGGTTTCAAGCTCCATGTCCGGGCAGGGGGCATTTGCCAGTAATATTTTTTCAAGGTCGTCCTTCTGCCTTGAGGCTTTTATCCTTAGTTTTTCTGTTCCCTTGCCCTTGCTGTATCTGGCACAGATCCTGGCAGTTATGTCCAAGGCCTTGTCCGAGGCAATATATCTGACAAGGCAGACGGGGCCTGGTATATCGACAGGCCTCAGGAGTATATCCTCAGGGCCGGCCAGTTTTTCCAGCCTGATGTTTTCCTTCTGATTTCTTCCAACTATGACCCAGCTTTTGTCCTCCAGTAGAAAATGCCTCCCTGTCCGGGCTATAAGGCAGTCTGCCACGGTAAATCCCGGCCACGTTTCAAAGATTTTCCTGAAACGTGCTGACAGGATGGGGTCGGCCAGGACACAGCCTCCTGCAGGGGCAGGAAAGTCCCTTATGCCGTATCTTTGTGCCAGGGCCATCTGGATTTTTCTGCCTCTGCCTGAAATGCCGGGAAGCTTGTTCCTGTCTACAAGTCCATTACGTTCCGGGTGGGTTTCCGGAAGAAACCCGGCACTGAGCGGCCTTAAGAGCAGGCCGGCAGCCCCGCTGTCCCTTTCAATGATCCTCAGGGCATCGCGCCTCTGGGACATGGGCCGCTGCCCGAGGACCTCCCCGGAGGCAACAAATGATGCACTGAATTTGTCCATCAATGAAATGGCCTTTTTCACCATGATGATCTTGCAGTCTATGCATGGATTCAGATGTCTCCCATATCCATGGGGCGGGTTTCTGACCATTTGGAGATATTCCTGTGAAATATCGACGACATGAAGCTCAAGGGAATATTTCTCCATAACCCTTTGGGTCTCCCTGTGTTCACGCCCCTTGAGACTGTAGCCGAAAAAAGGTGTGATGCACTGGAGGGCAATGGGCCTGATGCCCTGTTCTTCCAGGACCTTGCAGGCCAGGATGCTGTCAAGTCCGCCTGAGTACAGTACCAAGCAGTTCGCCTGCATATTTCCTCGCCGTATCTGTTTCTCCTCCCAGCATCCTTACAATTTCATCCAGCCTTTCATTATCTGAAAGATGCCTGATGGTGGTGATGGTTTTTCCATGTTCCTCTATCTTTTCCACTGTGATATGCATGTCAGCCATGGCGGCAATCTGGGGAAAGTGGGTAATTGCAATGACCTGCTGATGTCGGCTCATCTCCTTGAGTTTTTTCCCCACGTTTTCGGCAATTTCTCCGCCAAGGCCTGCATCTATCTCGTCAAAGAGCAGGGTTTCATTGGCATTCCTGCTCCCGGTTATGGTCTTCAGGGCAAGAAGAATCCTGGAAAGCTCCCCGCCAGAAGCCACCTGGGCCAGGGGCCTCTCGGGCTGGCCAGGGTTGGCGGAAAAATAAAATTCAACACGGTCAGCACCCCTTGGACCAATGGCGGCCGCGTCTGTGACTGTAGGCGTATGGATGTTGACATGAAACGAGGCCCTATCAAGATCAAGGGCTGAAAGCTCCCTGAGCACGGACCGTTCCATTTTAGGTGCTATTTCCTTCCTTTTTTCAGATAATTCCTGTGCAGCACGGCACAGTTTCTTCTCCACCTTGTCGAGTTCCCTGGAAATCTTTTGCATTTCAAGTTCCAGCCTGTCAAATTTTTCTAATTCGGCGTCCAGGGATTTCCTGTAAGAAATTACATCAGCCAGTTCCGGCCCGAATTTTCTTTTCAGGGCCTGAAGCCTGTAAAGACGCTCTTCAACCTGGTTGAGGCGTGAGATATCAAGGGGAAGGTTCTGCAGGTAATCTCTTATGGAAATGGCGATGTCATCAGCCTGAAATGTGACAGAATCCAGAAGTTCCTTCACAGATTTAAGGCCCGGGTCCAGACTGGCCATTTTCTCCATGTTTGCCCTGCATGCGGCAAGTTCTTCTGTAATGCTGCCCCTGGCTGCATAAAGCCTGTGGTATATGTCCTCTCCCACTGACCGGAGCTCAGCCGCGGACTTCAGGACCATTCTGTCATGCTCAAGCTGTTCTTCTTCGTTTATCCGGGGCCTGGTTTCATCTATGAGTTTCTGTTCTGCCTCAATCCTTGCCTTTTCCTCCTCAATCTGGCTGTTTTTCTTTCTTAGCTCCTTGAGAGTCCTCCTGAGAGCGCTCGTCTGGGCATGAAGTTGGCCAACCTGTATTCTGGCCTTTTCCAGGGCGCCAAATTCATCCAGGAGCTCTTGATGCATTTCCTTTTTAAGAAGATTCTGGAATTCGTGCTGACTTGCTATGGACAGGACAGGTGCCGTAATGGTTTTAAGCTGCTGGAGGCTGGAAAGAATGCCGTTTATGAATATCCTGCCACGGCCCTGGCCGGGGATAATCCTTCGAATAATAAGTTCTCCGTCTGTCTCTATGCCGAGCCTGGCAAGCTCTTTTAGCGTATCTGCCTGTATTTCAAAAAAGGCCTGTATGACCGCCTGCTTTGCCCCGGGTCTTACAACCGAAGTATCTGCCCTGGCCCCGAGTACGAGTTTCAATGCCTTGACAAAGAGTGATTTGCCCGCGCCAGTAGCCCCGGTTATGGCTGTAAATCTTTCTCCAAAGGAAAACGCAGCCCTTTCCACCAGCACGAAGTCTTCAATAATCAGTTCTGAAAGCATGGGTGTTCTGTGAATTTTCCCGGTTGAATTTCGTTCATGTAAATTCGGAAAATTTTCACGCTGATATTAGGACAGTTTCAACATGCCTGCAAACAATTCCAGGCCTGTGACAGGAATATTGCCCCTGTCTCTTCTTCATCTTTGCGAATTTGTGATTCCGAACACAAATAAAAAGGGCGCTTTTGATAACAAAAGCGCCCTTTATAGGTATTTTTTTATTCTCTTAATCAGTGTTCGCTAATGGAAAAGACCTTGCCAAAGAATCTTTCCCCAAGGAGGAATCCACCCACGGTGAGGCAGATGCAACCAAAGACCACGAAAAATTCTCCTGTTGAGGGCGTGTATGGCATGAAGCTTGGAAGGTTGTCCCATCCGTCAAAGACTGGTACTGACTGTCCTGCCACAACAAGGTCATAGCGCTGGAAGAAGCCACCTATCAAAGCCAATACAGAGGCTGTAGACATTGCGGCCAGGTTGTTGACCTGGGTACCCACAAGCAACAGCAAGGGAAGAATTATCCCAATAACAGTTTCGAAGAGCCAGAAATTCATGGAAAGCGGGCCTTTCATCAGGTTGATGGCAGCCTTTTGTGCAGCTTCGCCACCGGTGAACATTATTATCATTTTCCATGTAACCGCAATGGCAATTAGAAACAGTGTCAATGACAGGACCTTGGCTACTGTTCTAAGAGCCACGAAGTTTTTCTTGTCAAGTTGTTCACCCCTGAGAAGATAGGCAATGTGTGTGAAAAGGATAATGCATGCAGCACCGCTCATAACTGCTGAGCACAGAAAGAATACAGGCAGTTGTGCGCCGTACCAGAACGGCCTGGCGGCCAGGGTTCCAAAAACTGATCCAAGGTTGGAATTGGCGCCGACCTCGGCCAGTGCTCCCAGTACGCCAACATACAGGGCCATCCGCCATTTCTGGCTTAAAATTCCAAAAAATTCTACCAGCATGCAGCCTACTGCTGCTCCGTACAGGGTACCCATCCACCAGATGTTTGAAGTCAGGTTTGGTGAAATAATATTGTAGATAAGCATTCTATGGGGGCTCTCAAGCTCCACTCCAATGGACAGGAATGCGGAAAAGATAGTTATAATGGAAAGATATACTGCCCTGTTGGCTACCGGAGCCATGGGATTGCCTCCAAAGGCATGGCTCATGGCTGCAATCAGAACCAGACCAGTGGAAATGATGGCGAAAGAGGCATAAGTCGAAATCAAAATTCCCCAAGGAACCTCACGGGTTACCCCGTAGAGGTGTTCGTGGCCGTAGATGAAGCCGTAAACACCGAGACAAAGAACTCCGCCTACCACTGCCAACATGGCGACACCGAGGGTAACCATGCCTTTGCTGATACGGGGCTCAAACCAGGCAGTCAGTACATCAAGTGCGTTCGACATAATCGATTCCTCCTTCTCCTGAGTAAAATACGAAATTATTAACTTATACCTTTTTTCGCAATCCTTTTCAAACATTTTCTGAATTGTCATTCAGAAATTTTTCTGAAAAAGTTGTTTCAGGGCCTGGTATGTATTCGTCGGGGAATTTTAATATGAAAAATGAAAAAAGGCGCATACAGCAAAAATCAAATACCGTATGCGCCCTGAACTCCTTGAAAAAAGCAGGTTATTGGGGATCAACCACGTTCCATCCCCTGTTTCTCATGCAGTTTATGTAGGCCTGTTTGTATTTTCTCTCAGCTTCAATGCCCTTGTAGGCTCCACCTCCAATACCGCCGGCCGCAGCGCCGATTGCAGCTCCCTTCCCCGCATTACCTGTTGCAGCGCCGATTGCAGCACCAGCCGCAGCGCCGATGGCTCCGCCTATGAGGCCGCCCTTTATGGTTTCTTCAGGCGTATAGCCTGAAACCCTCTGGGCCATCATCTTGCATTCGGTAAGGTCCTGGGTGTAACTGCGCTGGGGTGCTACCGCTGCTGGAGGAGGTGGCGGAGGCGCCTGGTACTGCTGCGCCGGTGGCTGGACAACACGAGGCTGAGCGACTGGCGCCGGTGGAGGCTGTTGAACTTGAGCCGGATACTGCTGCGGATACTGCTGTGCCGGATACCCGCCTGAATATGTCGGATCCACAGTGGGGGTCCAGCCGTTCTGGGAAGCACATGATGTCAAAATGAGCACGACAAGGCAAAAAATAGAGATCAATGACAATCTTTGCATGTGTGAACCTCCTGAGTGAGTTAGGTAGTGTCCATCCATAAATGGCCCTTTTGCCCAATGACTGTGTTGCCTGTGGGCGAAAAATGCTCATATACGCCCAGTACACTGCGCTTTTTCAACTCCTTGCGCCTTGTCCTCGAACAAAATAGCCTATTTCTGGATAGACACCAGTTACATCGTTACCAACAAGTTAACTCCAATAAAAGGGCTTGGCAATCACAAACGTAATCCCTCACACGGCAAAAGCACAATTCTACTGTGAACCTGTTGCCACCCAAATTTTCCCTCCCAGGTTCTGGAGTAATTTTTCCGAACCTGCCTTGCGTTTTGATATTATAAGCCGTATTCCTTTTATAATAAAGAATACGCAATTTTCATGCAGGAGGGATAAATATGAAAGTCCTGGTGATAACGGCTGATGGTTTTGAAGATTCCGAGCTTTTATGCCCTGTTTACAGGTTCAAGGAAGAGGGCTTCGAGGTGGATATTGCAGCACCCGAGTGGGGACAGGTCAGGGGCAAAAAGGGGTATAATGTCAGTGCAAATTTATCCTTTGATGAGCTTGAGCCTTCCATCTTTGACGCCCTTTACATCCCCGGAGGCAAGGCGCCGGCACACCTGAAGCACATGCCTGTAGTTCAGGAAATAGTGCAGGCATTTGACAAGGCCGGAAAGCCGATAGCTGCAATATGTCATGGCCCCTTGATTCTTGCCGCTGCCGGTGTCTTGGCAGGCAGGAAGGTTACCTGCTATCTCAAGGTGGCTGAAGATCTGCAATCGGCCGGGGCCAGGTATGAAAACAGTCCGGTGGTGGTGGACGGAAATCTTGTCACTTCCAGGGAGCCCGCGGATATCCCTTACTTTATGAAAGAGGTTATACGAATATTCAGACAGTCGCAAAGGCGGTAAACATATTTTTCCAAGGCCCGGATACCCCCGCCTCGGATTCCTTCTCACGATATTCACGGCTCCGGAAAGGGGCGGGGCATGTACACC
>QOAL01000041.1 GCA_003978135.1 Thermodesulfatator sp. | reverse complement strand
CCAGCGGCACCTGGCAAACAGTTTGAAATCCGGCCTTATTACCGTGGACCGCCACGGCAACATTCTCTATTACAATATAGCAGCCCAGGAGATTCTGGGTAAATCTGTAGAAAATTCCTATGGTAAACCTCTTGAATCAATCATGCCGGGCTGTTCCGAGGTGCTTGAAAGCTGCAAGGAAGAAAATATCCCTGAGGCAAGGAGCGAGCTGTCCATTAAGGATAACCAGGAGAACAACGCCAAGGTACTCGGCCTGTCCTGTTTTCCCATAACTGATAACCATGGACAGTTTCTGGGTCATGGACTGATTTTTCAAGACATTACCAAGATCAAGGCCAGGCAGGAAAAACTCCAGCTTATAGACAGGCTGGCAGCCCTGGGGGAAATGGCAGCTGGCCTGGCTCACGAAATAAGGAACCCCCTTGCTTCCATTTCAGGTGCTGCCGAATATCTTGGCCATGCCGACCTGGTGCTTCCCGAAGGCATGCGGCTTGTAGAAATTATACGGAAAGAGACTGAAAGGCTCAGCCGTCTCACCAGTACTTTCCTGCTCTACGGAAGGCCGGAAAGGAAAAAGGCAGAAAGTATACCTGTCCAAGAAGAAATCTTATCTATCCTTGCATTGTTGCAACAAAGAAAGCACCTCTCCAGGGCGAAGGTTGACATTGACATCCCAAAGGATCTTCGTCTCACTGCAGACCCCCACATGTTCCGGCAGGTAATGCTAAATTTACTCCTGAATGCCTTTCAGGCGCTTCCGGGAGAAGATGGCAAAATCTCTATCTCGGGCGCAAATTCCGGCCCTGATGTGCGTATAAAAATAAAAGACAATGGACAGGGCATGGAGCCGGATATTCAGAAGAGGATTTTCGATCCTTTCTTCACTACCAAACCCGAAGGCACAGGCTTAGGCCTTTCCATCGTGCACCGGATAATAACCGAGCTTGGAGGTCAGATCACGTTGCAGTCCCAGCCCGGCAATGGCACATCCTTTTTTATATCCTTTCCAAAACTCAGCCATAAAGCAGAGACGCCTCAATAAGGGGCTGTCCAGGAACAACTGGGCGATTGCGCGTCTCTTCTCCAGGCCATACGGGAGCATTCCCGGTTTGTCCCGGTCACATATTTTTAGACAGGAATAGGCTCTCTACCTTTTTACCTTTATGGGCTGACTGCTTCGCACCGGGACGAGGAATTTCTTTCAAGATTTCACCAAGGGGAAGCCAGCTTTAGCCGCACTCAAGTTTGTAAGATTGTCCGAGTATGTATCCAGATGAAGTTTGTAGCCCACGCAGCGGCTGATGGTGAATCTTGAAAGAAATGCTCGTTCCAGATGTCCCCAGACTATGAGGATAAACGGGGAATGCTCCCGGCCATACTGAACAGGACTTCAATCACAAAATCCCCAACACGGCCCGTCTGCATCTGCGGTTTTGCCCAATCAGTTAAGCCTGACCGATCCCTTGCGGAGCTCAGATAAAGGCCTTTTAGAGAGCCTGAATGTTCGGCTTTTCACATTGACAGCATGGAATAATGCTTTAAAATAAAAATTCAATTATGAATTTTTAGTAGCACATTGATCACTGCTGTACTCCTTTGGTCCTGAGTGAAATATCGTTGTAAACTGCAGGCGAATAATGGTGTCTGAGTCATGAAGAAAATTATGTGGAAACCTCGGAAGTTTTTTAGATCCTCCGGTTCTATTGTGCTGTTCGTTTTATTTTTTCTGCTGTTATTTTCGTGTGAAAGGCATACTGAGCCCTTGGAAATAGGGCTTTCAGTCAACTTGAGCGGTACAGGCGGGGCTGCAGGGGAGCACGTAAGGAATGGTGTTCAGCTGGCTGTGAGAGAGATTAATAAGGCTGGGGGTATTAATGGCAGGCCACTTAAACTAATAATAAAAGATGATACCGGCACGCCCAAGGGAGCTGTGGCCGCTGACAAGCAATTAGTCAGGGCAGGGGTACCCGTGATTGTAGGGCACAATCGTTCATCCACTACCCTGGCCGGATATCCAGTGGTAACTTCCCATGACATTCTCCTGATGACAGCATGCTCGGCAACCACAAGGCTTACAGGGAAAAAGGATTTCTTTGTAAGGACTTGTGTTGACTGCAACCTTTATGGGAAAAAGACCGCCAAGCTGCTGCAGGACAATAATATCCATTCGGTTGCCTTCCTCATGGACATGGCAAATCCCGGCTTTGTCACCGATTACGCCAGGTCAACTGCCAAGTATTTTCCCGGGCAGATATCGAAGGTATTGTTCCGATCCGGCAATACAGAGGATTGGGACAGACTCATAAAAAAATTGATCAGGCCGCAGCCAGATGCAGTAATACTTCTTACCGAGGCCACCATGACGGGCATGGCTTTGCAAAAACTCAAATTCTTCAGGTACAGGGGAATGAAAATAGCCACCCTTTGGACCCAGACCCCGGAGCTTTTCAAGTATTCCGGCGGGGCAGCAGAAGGGCTGAACCTTGTCACTTATGTAAACCCAGAGCTTGACTCGCCTGAATACAAGAGGTTCCAGAAAAAAATGGAAAGCCATTTTCACGAAAAGGCAAATGCACGTTCTGCCAGCAGCTATGAATTGATGATGATTCTCGCCAGAGCCATGCGTTCTGCTGAAAATCTCCAAGGAAAGGGCATATTAAAGGCCCTTATTTCTCGGAAATATCAGGGGCTCATGGGGACTGTTGCATTTGATGAATTTGGAGACGTAATACGCCCTGTATATCAGGTCCAGGTTCGTGGAGGCAGGTTTGTACTCGACAGGGAGATTTAATTGAAGCTTCATTCCCTGAACCGAAGACTCACAACCATTCTTCTTGTCTTCTCTGTTCCTGCAGGAACGGCAATTTTAATATTCGCCGGAATAATTGAATATGATTCACAGATGAAATCCATTGCCAGGATAGCAAGGGCGAGAATGGCTGTCGTTGGGGATCTGGTGCAGGAGCGTATACTCTGTGGAGATGTCATCACTGAAATAAAAAGGGATGCAGAGAATCTTCTCAGGCAGGGAAAGGTTTATTTTTCTCCCAAACAGGTTCAGCCTTACCCTTCTTCTGTACTTTGGTATGTCCTCGACAAGTCCGGCAGGGCAGTGATTCTTCCGAAAAAATATCGATCCTGTCTTGGAATGAACTTCGGGGCAATCTTTGGAGATCTTAATGAAAAAAGACCTCATCATTACCTCTCGATCTTCACCAGAAGGTCTGTGGTTGGATCAGCATATTCCCTGAGTAATAATTTTAAACTCATAGTGGAGAGGGATCTTCTGGACATCATGCCCACCATAAAATATTTCACCAGGCATCCCATATTTTCAAAAGAAACTATCTTCGTCCTCTCTCCAACTGGACGAGTAATATATCATCCGGATAAAAACAAAATAACCACCAGGGAGAATCTGGCCTTTGAAATGCAAGACAGGGACCTGCCTGACAAATATGGCCTGTTCTCTTACCGTTATATGAATAAGGACTATTTAGCCATGTCAATGGCACTACAGAGTCCTCCTGACTGGCAAATCTTTTACACTCTTCCCCTGAACATAGCGAGAAGCTACATGAAAGGTCCTTTGTCTTTGCACCTTTCAATGATAGTGGTTATGTCAGGCCTGATGTTTGCCCTATTGTGGTTTTTCCTTCACAGGTTTTTCTCAAGGCCTGTAAGCAAGATGGTGGAGGCGGTAGAAAATGACAGAATTGATGAACGCAAATCCACAAGAGAGATAACAGGAGGAGTAAGAGAGCTCGAACAAATATTCCAGGCTATAAAGCACAGAGATATTGCGGTAAGCCGTGCGGCTGAACAGCTCAGGGCAATCCTTGACAGTATGGATGCCTCTGTATACGTGGCAGACATGAATTCGCATGAACTGCTTTTTGTCAATGACACCATAAAGCAATGGGCTGGAGATGTCGTTGGTCAGAAATGTTTCCGAGCGCTTCATCCCGGCCGGACAACTCCCTGTTCTTTCTGTTCCAACAGCGAGTTATTGGATAAAAGAGGACAACCGATGCCTGTGCGTATCCGGGAGTACCAGGACACCTTGACGGGCAAATGGTATGAATGTCGCGACAAGGCCATTCCCTGGACAGATGGTAGGCTGGTTCGCATAGAAATATCTACTGATATCAGCTGGAGAAAGACTGCGGAAAGAGAGCTTTACAATGAAAAAGAAAGGCTGTCCGTCACACTCAAATCCATAGGGGATGCAGTCATTAGCACCGATACCCGTGACCGAATCACACTCATGAACCCTGCGGCAGAAAAGCTCACCGGCTGGAGCTCCAAGGAGGCAAAAGGTCGATATTTCAATGAAGTCGTGCCCCTGACGAAGCAAGACACAGGCCAGAAGCTGGAATCACCGGCCAGGCTGTCCATGGATCGCGGAACCATTGTTTCCCTGGAAAGAAGTTGCCAGCTTGAACGAAAAGACGGTTCGTTTTGCATTGTTTCGGACAGTGCAGCCCCTATCTTTGACAGTGAAAACAAGATAACCGGCGCTGTGGTAGTTCTCAGGGACGTTACCCAAGAGCTTCGTACGCAGAAGGAGCTCATGAAGATCAAAAAACTGGAGACAGTTGGCGTTCTTGCCGGAGGAATTGCACATGATTTTAACAACATCATAACTGCAATATTAGGAAATTTAGAGCTTGTTCAACTAAAGATACCCCTTGAGGATAAGACCCATCAACAGCTTGAAAATGCGGTGAAGGCCTGTTTAAGGGCACAGAAACTTGCCCAGCAACTGCTGACCTTTTCAAAGGGTGGAAGCCCTGTTAGAAAGCGGACAGCCCTGCCCGAGCTCATAAGAGAATCTGCCGAATTTATTCTCCATGGCAATAAATCAGTATGCAGATACGATTTCCCCGATGATCTATGGATGGCGGATATAGACAGGGGACAGATAAGCCAGGTCATCCAGAATCTGGTACTGAACAGCATCAACGCAATGCCTGATGGAGGAGAAATCAGGATTTCATGTTCAAACTGTTCTGATACCCAACTTATCAAAGGACTGGATATACCCCCGGGACATTATATCAAAATCACAGTTAGTGATTCAGGCAGAGGTATCCCGGCAGAAATAATCGATAAAATATTTGAGCCATATTTCTCTGCCAATTCTTCAGGAAGCGGCTTGGGGCTTACTATTGTGCACTCCATAATATCAAAGCACGGTGGAGCGATAACGGTAGAATCTGAAGAGGGAAGAGGAGCCACTTTTTCCATCCTGCTCCCTGCATCTACCCAGGCCGAAGAGAAACCCTTCCAGAAACCCGGAAGTCAAAATACTATCCAGGAAGCACTCATTCTTGTAATGGATGATGATTCCATGATCCGTGCCATGGCAAGAGATGTACTTAACATACATGGTCACGAAGTCCTTGAAGCATCTCATGGCAAACAGGCCATTGAAATTTATCAGCAGCATATGGACTCGGGCAGGCCTGTGGATGTTGTCATAATGGACCTGACCATCCCTGGAGGAATGGGAGGGAGGGAGGCCGCAGTCAAACTGCTTGAAATGGATCCATCTGCCACTCTTGTAGTGGCAAGTGGCTACTCAAGTGATCCCGTAATGGCAAATTATAAGGAATACGGATTCAAGGCGGCCCTTGTGAAACCATACAAACTGAACGATCTGGTAAGCATCATAGCACAATTACTCTCAGCAAAATCAGAAAAGGGACCTGTTCATTGACGCTTCGGTCATCTGGCCGGCTTATTGTTTCTGAAAAAGTCTGATTACGGCCATCACCAGTTGTCTCCGCACCAGGCAGGTCTATGACTGATGTGACTGATATTGACCTATTTACAAGTGCAACTTAATATTCAGGCATGGAGATATTATTGCACGTGTGCTGTGGGCCCTGTTCTGTTTACCCGGTGAGTGTGCTCAAGGCAAAAGGCATGGAGCCCATGGGATTTTTTTTCAATCCCAATATACATCCGTTCAGAGAGCTGGAAAGAAGGATTACGGCCTTGGAGCAGGTTTCAGATGCCCTTGACTTTCCGGTTGTATGGGACAGCAGCGGCTACGGTCTAAAAGGCTGGCTCCATGCCCTGGAAGGCAGGTTCGGCTTTGAGGAACGCTGTCCTGTCTGTTACAGGATAAGGCTTGAGGAAACTGCAAGGGTAGCACGGCAGATGAATATTCGTACCATATCTACCACGCTCCTTTACAGCAGGTATCAAAGGCACGAAGCAATAGTGAAAACGGGCAGGGAGGCAGCCAGGAGATACGGCCTGGATTTTTATTACGAGGATTTCAGAAAGGGCTGGCAGCAGGGAATAGATGCCAGCATTGAACTTAGGATTTACAGGCAGCCGTACTGCGGCTGTGTGTTCAGCGAGGCAGAGCGCTATTCCAAACGGATGGACAGGCTCTTTTCCAGGCTTGAGGCCATCAATTCAAATATTTCAGATAGGGCTGAAAATAGTGGAGGCATGAAATGAATCCCCTGAACGAAATAGGCAAACTTCTGCTGTTTCTAGGGATTTTCATGGTACTTGCAGGCCTTTTGTTGATGTTTCTTCCTAAAATCCCTTTCGTAGGAAAACTGCCCGGTGATATTGTGATCAGGAAGGGAAATTTTACTTTTTATTTTCCCCTTGCCACATCCATTATACTCAGCATAATTCTAACTATTATCTTTTCCATCTTCCGCAGATGAAGCGACGAAATCTGTTGAAAAAGACCTTTTTCTGGTTCACAGGTGTCCTGCTGTCCTGGCCCCTGCTGGATTTCATAATAACAAAACGTTACAGGCCGCCCAGAGAGGTAAGGATATCCAGGAAAATAGTGGCAGGGGAATTTATTGTAGAGCCCGAATTTGTACTTTTTCAGAATGAAAATGGTCCGACAGCCATCTCCCGTACATGTACCCATCTTGGCTGCCGCATAAACTATCTTCCAGAAGAGAAGATATTTCTCTGCCCCTGCCACCAGAGCAGGTTTTCCATGCAAGGAAAATACATCTCCGGACCGGCAAGAAAAAACCTTGGCACCTTCAAGGTGGTCCCAATGGAAGATGGTCAGGGCTTTACAGTCTTTCTGCCTGCATGAAAGGGCTCAGCTACGGCCAGATTTCGGCAGCATGCCTGCTGCTGTCCCTGTTGACGGGCTTCGTGGTTGGCTACCAGTACGAGGTTGCTGCTCCCTTTGTTTCCACCACTGCCATAGAAGCAGTTCTGCCCTTTGGTTGGTTCTGGAGAGCTTTTCACTTCTGGAGCAGCCAGGGTTTTGTATTAATGCTCTGCCTGCACGGGTTTGACACCTGGAAAAAGGTAAATGTTCCAGGTAAACCCAGAAGCATAAAAATCCATTGGTCCATAATTTCCATGGCCATTCCCCTGGCCGTACTCGCCCTTTTTTCCGGATACGTGCTGCGTTTTGATGGAACGGGTCAGGCTGCCGGTGCAATAGCAGAACATCTGCTAATGAGTGTGCCGCTGGCTGGAAACAGCCTGAATCGGTTGTTCATGGCCGTGGGAGCCGAGGGGCTAAACAGGCTCTATATAGTGCACATACTGGCTGGATGTGCGTGCTGGCTTTTAGGCACCTGGTATCATACCAGGAGCGTACGGATAGGATTTCCCGCCTTCAGCCTTTCACTTGCCTTTTTTATTGTATTCTGCCTTTTTATCAGGGCACCCATAGATACACCCCAGGGACATCTGCATCTCATCCAGGGGCCGTGGTTTTTTCTGGGTATTCAGGAACTCCTGAGGCATTTTGATCCCTTGTCAGCAGGAATCATATTTCCTGCAATACCACTCGTGCTTGTAGCAATCCTTCCTTGGCTCAAGCACAAGGATGGTGCTTATCTCATGCTCCTGCTGTGGACTTTTGCATATGCAGGCATTAGTCTTGTGGGTATTTTAAGGACGAATTGACATGGATTCTGCAGCTCTTGCCACACTGGTTTCCTTCATACTGCTTATTACTGGCATAGCAGGCATGATATTGCCTGGCCTTCCCGGTGCTGTTCTCGTCTGGCTCGGTATTGTGGCCTATGGTTTTCTCAATCCCCATGTGCACTGGTCCATCACCTTTTTTCTTATGGAAGGCATGCTGGCCCTTCTGACCTACGTGGTGGATTATCTGGCTACCATCTGGGGAGTGGCAAAATTCAAGGGCACTAAGGCCGGGGCCATTGGTGCGGTGCTGGGTATGTTTTTCGTGTTTATAATAGGGCCGCCTGGTTTGATAATTGGTCCTTTCCTGGGGGCTGTAACAGGCGAACTCATTGCCGGTGGAGAGATGCGGCAGGCACTGACCTCCGGATTCGGCACCTTTGTGGGGTTTTTGATAGCCACGTTTGTGCGTCTTCTCATATGCGGAATAATGATAAGCTGGTTTGTGGCAAAGGTAATTGCTTCAATACCAAACCAGCCCCTGCCGTTTTAATAGTTAGTGTCCATCCAGAAATAGGCAATTTTGTTCGAGGGCAAGGCGCAAGGAGGCGAAAAAGCGCAGTGTACTGGGAGTACATGAGCATTTTTCGCCGACGAGCAACACAGTCATCGGGCAAAAGGGCCATTTATGGACGGACACTAGTTATCCGGGCCGAACATGATATGTTTGTTCTGCCATAGGGACATTCCCTGTTTTT
>QOAL01000169.1 GCA_003978135.1 Thermodesulfatator sp. | reverse complement strand
GACACCTATTTCTTGTTTGACAAAAACCAGACGGAACGACTTGTTTCCAGGAAAGTGCCGGATCTTCCGACCAGAAAAAACCCTCAATCCCGAGAGGCTTAAAGACCTCCTGCATGGCAAAATCAAAGGGCGCTTGCCCTGTTATCTTTTCTATAATGTGGCCCAGGAGGATGTAGCCCAGATCACTGTAAATGTTTCTGGTGCCTGGCCTGACCGCCAGGGGCATGGCAAGAATAAGCCTGCAGGCCAAGTCGATTCTGTTGGCATGCGCTGCAAGCTCGGATGCATATTTTCCATGGTAAAAACTTTCATGGGCGCAAATTCCAGATGCATGGCTAAGGAGATGTTTTATGCTGATATCTGCCTTGTCCCCGGGAACCTGTTCAAAAAAAGCAGGGATCTTCTCGTTCAGATCCAACACACCGTTGTCTGTAAGCAGCATAAATGAAATGGCGGTCACCAGAGGCTTGGTCAGAGAGGCCAGGTCAAAAACAGCATCACTTCCGATCTTGCCGATCCA
This sequence comes from Thermodesulfatator sp., assembly GCA_003978135.1. GTDB lineage: Bacteria > Desulfobacterota > Dissulfuribacteria > Dissulfuribacterales > QOAL01 > QOAL01. Next base: position 8,144 of record QOAL01000169.1, on the reverse strand, counting down.
GGGAGCATAAGTCTTTGCTCCGTACCAGCACCTGTACAAAATTACCCCGTCCAGGGCAACCGACAGGGCGGCGCAGGGGAACAGGTGCTTTTTGACTGCATTGGCCACCAGGATTTCTACTGGTTCAAAATCAAACTCTTCCAATAACCTTGCAACTCCCTCTCAATTTATTTACGCTGGATCAACATCCAGACAATCACATATAAAAAACAGGAGAACCTATATGAACGCTATAAAAAACAAACTGTTCAAGGTGGTTTTGTTTTTTTCACTTACTTTTTTCTGCACAAGTGTCCAGAACAGCATGGCAGAGCCTGAAAAATACAGGACATCTCCGGATCCGGTGGCTGTGATGGCTGACGGGGTTCTGGTAAGGCCCCTGGGTGTTGTGTCCACGGTGATCGGTTCTGTTTTTTATGTGATAACCCTGCCCTTTACCATCCCGTCCGACAGCGCTGATACAGCCAGACAGCAATTAGTTGAATATCCCGCCTGGTTTACATTCCAGAGACCCATAGGAAATTTCGGGCACAGGTACAAAAGAGCAAACATTATAGAAGAAAAAAGGGCACTTGCAAAAAGTTTGGAAGAAGAAAGAACAAAGGAAAAACAAAAAGATTCCCAGGCAACTCCGCCGCCACCTCCGCCAGAGGTAGTACAATAATCATCTCCACATAATTCAGTTCAAGGCAATTTTTTACTCTCTTATATAGCGAAAACTGATACTAATGTTGCGACTCAGGATCTTTAATCTTGGCTATTTGTGATTTGAATTGATATTGACTTGCTTTTTACTCTTTTATTTAATAGATATTAAGTAATTAAGTCGCTTGAGAGGAGACACATGAAAATCCTTGTTACGGGGGGAGCGGGGTTTATTGGCTCGCACTTGTGCGACCTGCTCATTTCCAAGGGAGAGGAAGTGGTTGTAATTGATGACCTTTCCACTGGAAGCCTAGAAAATATAGCCCACCTCAACAGCCATCCCCGCTTTGAATACCATGTAGATACCATATTGAATACGGATTTGATGGATCTGCTGATTGCAAAATGCGACTGCGTTGTTCACCTTGCCGCTGCAGTTGGGGTAAAATACGTCCTGGAAAATCCCCTTTCATCCATAGAAACCAATATCCTGGGCACGGAAACTGCCCTTAAAACGGCAAATAAATATGGCAAAAAGATAATAGTTGCCTCAACCTCAGAAGTTTATGGCAAACACATGCATGCCCCTCTTAAAGAGGATGACAATCTCATTTACGGTCCTCCGAGTACCATGCGCTGGAGTTATGCTGCAAGCAAGCTGGTGGATGAATTCACTGCACTTGCATATTATCGAACCAAAAAACTGGATACCATTATAATAAGATGCTTCAACACCATTGGCCCGCGACAGACAGGTCTGTACGGCATGGTTGTGCCCAGATTCATCCAGCAGGCGCTGCGGGACGATCCCATCACTGTTTTCGGAGACGGCACTCAAACCAGAACCTTTACCTATATTGATGATGTAACCACGGCCATTTATAAACTGCTGACATGTGGCAAGGGAGCAGGAGAGGTCGTCAATATTGGAGGCACGGAAGAAATCACCATTGCAGACCTGGCAAAAAAGATAAAGGAACTGGCAAACAGCAACTCGGAAATAGTATTTATCCCATATGATAAGGCATACGGAAAAGACTTTGAAGACATGATGAGGCGAGTGCCTTCTGTGGAAAAACTCCAGGCCCTTACAGGATATGCACCTGAAACCTCTCTGGATGAAATTCTTTTAAAAACCATAGAATATTTCAGGGCAAAAGCCTATTGAGATGTCCATTGCGGCTGAAAAATACATTCAGGTTTTCCTGATCTCCCTTTTGTTAAGTTCAGTCCTAACCCCTGCGGTGATCCTGGTTGCCAGAAAGTTCAAACTGGTTGCCATGCCCAGGGAAGACAGATGGCATAAAGAGCCAACAGCCCTTTACGGCGGCATTGCAATCTTTCTGGCCTTCTCCATCCCGTTTTCATTCCTCATACAAGCATCACCCGGTTTGATGCTTCTTCTTGCCGGGGGTACAGCCTTCTTTTTTATAGGTCTTCTGGATGACATAATGAGATTTACCCCCCAGGGAAAATTTGTAGCACAGCTTATAGCAGTGGTATTGGTGGTAGGATTAGGGCTTAAGATTCATCTGCCTGGTTATCCCATCATTTCCATCGGGCTGACTGTTTTTTGGCTCATTGCCATGGCCAATGCCTTGAATATTCTTGACAATATGGATGGCCTTTCATCTGGCATTACCCTGGTGGCAGCCCTGTCCCTGGCAACCTACGGGTACCTGTTCAATCTTTACGAGATCATAGGTCCATCCCTGCTCTTGGCAGGCTCATGCCTTGGCTTCTGGATCTATAATTTCAAGCCGGCCAAAATATTTATGGGTGACTGTGGCAGCCTCTTTCTGGGTTTCGTACTGGGAGGGCTGGTAGTTGTAAGTTCCAGCTCGATTACCAATGCAGGAACCGATGTTTATGCAACGTTTTCCAATATGATACTGATGCTTGCAGTGCCTGTGGCCGTGTTAATCATTCCCATATTTGACACAGCCCTAGTCTCCTTTACCCGTCTCCAGTCCGGGCGTTCCATAGCCCAGGGCGGAAGAGATCATACATCTCACAGGCTCGTACTTCTTGGGCTTTCGGAAGAAAGGGCTGTCTTGACTCTCATGCTCGTTGCTGCAGTGGTTTCAGCTGTTGTGCTCTATATGGCCAAACATTCCCTTGATGCCTTTTTATCCATTGTCAGCATAGCGGCAGTTGTTTCCATATTTTTCGGGGTTTTTCTCAGCTATCTAAACAGTGATATTTACGGTGAAGACAGAGGGAAGGGATCCAGAATTGCCCACGCAATGAAAATCATGCTTAACAAGAGGCAGATACTCCAGGTATGCATAGATATTCTTCTTCTGACTGTAAGCTATTTCTCTGCGTATTTATTGAAATTCGATGGAGTCATCAGCCCTTATAACAAGGGATTGATAGAACAGACACTTCCCCTGGTTCTGGCAGTGAAAATTACGTGCCTTTGGTTTTTCGGCCTTTACAGGGGACAATGGCGATTCGCCAGCCTGGATGACATCTTCAAAATCATTAAGTCCACCATACTGAGTTCAGCCATCATTGTAGGGGCACTTGTTTTTCTATACCGCTTTGAGGGGTTTTCCAGGGTGGTATTCTTTATGGATGCTATTTTGACGTTGATATTTATTTCCGGCATTCGTTTTATGTTGAGAATGTTCAATGAATATTTCATAAGGCAGTCGGAAAAGAATAATTCCATCCCTATCTTGATCTTCGGAGCAGGTGACGGTGGAGATCTCTTTTTAAGGGAACTGAGGAAAAGAAAGGGGCATGATTTTCTGCCTGTAGGTTTCATAGATGATGATCCGGCTAAGAAGGGGCAGGAAATTCACGGCGTAAAGGTGCTGGGAAACAGATATGACCTGGAGCATCTAATAAAACGCTTCGGTATCCAGAAGGTTTTTTTGGCAGTACTTTCGAAGGCTCCTTCCCTTCATGAAAAAGTTGCAGAATGTTGTAAAGGGCTCGACGTGGACATTGTCCAAATCAGGCCTCTTATTCAATTTGCACAAACAGGAGATACCACCCCCAAACATGCAGCTACCCAGCATCTCAAGGTAATTCACAGTGGCACCCGGAAGGGCATCAAACAATAAACTCTCAAAAAAGAGAGGCAAACCATGAAAATAATTCCACCTGGTTTCGAAATTCTTGATCACTATTTTAAAGAGGGGCGCGTACTTGAACAGATAGAACGCTGTGGCAGGGTATGTTATAAAAGCGAGGACAAGATCACCCCGGAAAGTGCTGTCCCCTTTATAAAGGGTATTATCAAGAGGGGGCATGAATCTGTAATAGAAATGGCAAATCTTGTCCTGGATGTCTCTTCAGAGCGCCCGGAAGATTTCTGCGATTTTTTTTCCGTGATTCCCAGATTCTGCCAGGCTTCCCGTATTTCTGACACACAACAGGTCATATCTGGAAATCCCAGGTCGTTCAGGGATCTGGCCAGAAGATTTCCAGACCTGGCCATTGTCTCGGCAATTAAAAAAGAACTGACAAAACATTATCCTGTCATCTACCAGGATATTGATTCTGACAGATTGGTTGCATCAGACAGGGTCAAGGCAAGACTTCTGAGTCCCGAGGAAATAGACCACCTTGACAGCGAATTTCTTATAAAGCACAGGACAATCCTGGTACATATTACGGTTAACAGGGCGGTAACCCACGAACTTGTCCGACATCGGGTGGCCTCCTACCTGCAAGAGTCCCAAAGATATTGCAGGTACGGAGAAAAACGCTTTGGTGGAGAAGTGGTTTTTATCAAGCCCTGTTTTTTCCAGGAAGGGACGGAAGAATTTGGCACATGGCAAAGGGCCATGGAAGAGACCGAGCGATTGTATCTCAAGCTCCTTGAGACGTCTTCTCCACAAGCAGCCAGAACCGTGCTGCCCAATTCCTGCAAGACAGAAATAATGGTACATGCCACGCTGGAGGAGTGGCAGCATATCTTCAGACTTAGGGCATCTCCAGCAGCAGACCCGTCCATGAGAGAAATAATGCTGTTGATGCTGCCGGAGTTTGCCAGACTATTTCCCGGAGTTTTCTCGCCCATCATGGCTTCTCTGAATCTCCAGTGAATAAAAACCATGCCATGAAAACTGATTTCCTCGTAGTAGGAAGCGGCATAGCAGGCCTGAGCCTTGCGCTTAAGCTGTCTACTCTGGGAAGGGTTACAGTTGTTACCAAAAAGGCCAAGGATGATACATCCACCAGACTGGCCCAGGGAGGAATAGCCTGTGTTTTGTCCCAGGATGACAGTTTTGTGCTTCACGAATATGACACTCTTTACGCAGGAGATGGTCTCTGTCACGAAGATGTGGTGAGAAATATAGTCAGGCAGGGGCCGGAACGTATCCTGGAGCTGGAAACTCTTGGTGTGAATTTCTCCAGGACAGGGGAGGGAAACCAGTTTGAACTCGGGAGAGAAGGAGGGCACAGCCGCCGCAGGATTGTACACAGTGGGGATTTCACAGGCCAGGAAATAGAACGTGTGCTTGTTGAACGGGCCATTGAAAACCATTCCATAGAAGTACTTGAAGACTTTATGGTGGTGGACCTGATAACCCTCTGCAAGCTGGAAAACCCTGAATCCGGGGAAGCAGCTCAAAAGCCAGAAAGAAAACCCAGTTGTGAAACCCATGGAGAAAGATGCCTTGGGGCCTATGTGCTTGATTCCAAGACTGGCAACATACACACCCTTTTGGCAAAGGCAACATACCTTGCTACAGGAGGGGCAGGGAAGGTCTATCTATATACCAGCAATCCTGATGTGGCCAGTGGTGATGGAATAGCAATAGCTTATAGAGCTGGGGCTCGAATTGCCAATCTGGAATTCGTACAGTTTCACCCCACCTGCCTGTACCATCCCAAGGCCAAAAATTTTCTCATCTCTGAAGCCCTCAGGGGAGAAGGTGCAAGGCTTATAGATGAGGATGGCAACAGCTTCATGGAAAAATACGACCCGTTAAACAAGGAGCTTGCAAACAGGGATGTGGTGGCCAGGGCAATTGATACCGAGCTCAAGAGGACAGGCAGAGAATGCGTATATCTTGATATCAGTCACAGGCCCAGGGAGTTTATTATTCAGCGTTTCCCAAATATTTACAGGACCTGCTTGAAGTTTGGTATAGATATTACAAAAGAACCAATTCCAGTGGTACCTGCTGCCCATTATATGTGTGGAGGAATAGTTACCAATATCTGGGCAGAGACGGACCTGACCGGCCTGTTCGCACTGGGAGAAACTGCCTGTACAGGATTTCATGGCGCCAACAGACTGGCTTCAAATTCCTTGCTGGAAGGATTGGTTATGGCTCACCAAGCATTTGAGCGAACCAGGAACAAGCTGGATTATTTCAAATCACTTGCCCATATTCAGGTAGCTCCCTGGGATGTTGGTGGAGCAGTGGATATGGATGAGGCAGTTCTCATTTCCCATAACTGGGATGTTATCAGGAGACTCATGTGGAATTATGTTGGAATAGTAAGAAGCAGCAAGAGGCTTGATCTGGCCAGGAAGCGCATGGAGCCTATCTTGAAGGAGATTGATCAACACTACTGGGATTATATTATAACGAGAGACTTCCTTGAACTGAGAAATATCGCCCTCACTGCTCAGTTGATCATTGAGGCTGCCTCCTGGCGTCAGGAGAGCAGAGGTGGTCACTATACACTTGACTTTCCTGTCAAGGATGATTGGAACTGGAGGCGGGATACCCTTCTTTCCCGCGCATGAGCCTCAAAGAGTTCCAAATTCCTGGCTGCCTGATGAATGAAAAGTAAAACCCTGGTTTTCGGCCTTGGAACAGGCCTAATTATCGCTGTATTTCTGTCTCTTCACCTGCAGGACCAGCTGATGGCAGGTTTCGAGTTTCTTCTTGATCTCATGGAAAAGAGGGAACACCTAAGAAATTTTGTCCTGTCTCTGGGCCCCTATGGTCCCGTAGGATTTATATTGCTTCAGATCCTCCAGGTGATCTTATCCCCCATTCCGGGAGAAGCTACAGGTTTCCTTGGGGGATTTATCTTTGGCAAATGGCTCGGACTTGTTTATTCAACCATTGGCCTAAGTCTCGGTTCCTTTCTGGCATTTTTTATTTCCAGGCAATTCAGAAAGATTGTCGCCCCGTGGTTACGCAAATCCGATCTGTACTGGAAGTTTGAAGGTCTGCTGGAAAGACAGGGAATATTCGTATGTTTTTTTCTCTACGTGTTTCCAGGCTTTCCAAAGGATTTTCTATGCTACCTTTTGGGACTCACCCGCATGCCCTGGCAGGTGTTTCTCTTTATCTCCTCGGTGGGCAGAATACCGGGTACTCTCATGCTTTCGTGGCAAGGGGCTGAAATATACGAAGGCAATCTTACAGGTTTCCTGCTACTTCTCCTATTTTCTGCTGTGGTGGCAGGGCCAGCCTGGTATTACAGGGATGAGATTTATGAATGGATAGAGAAAAAGACCACGGAGAACAACTCTTGAAAGTCGCCTATCTTGATTGCATTTCCGGAGTCAGTGGAGATATGCTGCTTTCTGCCCTTTTGGATGTGGGCTGGGATGAAAAAAGACTTCGGGAACTCCCGCCACTTCTGGGGCTAAAGCACACGAACATCCAGATAAAAAGGGTCCTTCGCCATGGCCTGAGTGCTGTTAATATAAACATAGTAGAAAAACCCGCTGCTTCTTGTTGGAGGAACCTGGATGCCTTGCAGGGCCTTATCGCAGACTCCATGCTGCCTGAAAATGTCAAGGGCCAGGCCGTAGATGTCCTGACATCCATTGCCCGGGCCGAGGCTAAAATTCATGGTTGCAAACCAGATGAAATCCATTTTCATGAAATAGGGGCCGTGGACACGATTATTGACATCACAGGCTCTCTTCTGGCCCTTTGGGATCTGGAAATAGAAAGGGTATTCTGTTCTCCATTGCCCCTTTCCCGGGGCTTTGTCAAATCCAGTCACGGTATGCTCCCTGTTCCGGCTCCTGCAGTGGTTGAGCTCTTGAAAAGGATACCGGTTTATCCCGTGGACGAAACAAATGAACTGGTTACACCGACCGGGGCAGCGATTATTCAGAAAATCGCATTTTCCTTTGGCTCAGTGCCTGAAATGGAGATCAGTGCAGCAGGCTACGGTGCAGGTTCCCGGGATCTTGATTCCATGCCCAATGTCTTGAGAATAATTGTCGGGAACAGAAGGGCAGACGAACTGAAAACAGAAGCTATTGTTGAGATGAAAACACTGATTGATGATATGACTCCTGAACAGCTGGGAGGTCTCATGGAGTCTTTTTTCAAATAAGGGGCACTGGATGTATGGATAGTTCCGGTAAACATGAAAAAAAAGGATGGGAGAATTTGCCTTCAATTGGTAGCTGATTATCTGTATATCTTCCATTACAGGAAACATATCATATTCTGTCACTTTCAGTCGATCTGTTGACAATCAATTATGTAAATTTTTGAAGAATGTAAGGAGTTTATTTTATCATGTAACCAGGAAAGTGCAAAATGATATATGCT
>QOAL01000141.1 GCA_003978135.1 Thermodesulfatator sp. | reverse complement strand
GCCTTGGAGTTGAAGGACCGGGGAAAGATCCCTGAAGACTGCAACATTATCACCAGGGATGCGTTGGTGATTACTTACTGGGGTGAAGTCAGATTCAGGCATGAGGATAAAAAGCAGGCCGGCATGCTCTGGACCAGGGCCAGGACAAGGGAGGTCGCTGTCCTTATTGAAAACATGGACAAAGACATCAGTGCCATCAGAAGTACCCGGTCCCAGTTAGAAAAAGATCGTTCCTCCATGCTTTCCAGGATTACAGACTTGAAAACCCGGCTCAGAAGGCTGAAAAACCAACGTATGGAGTTTCTCTCTGAGAAACAACAGATAGAGGCGGGTATTGAAAGAATACAGGACAAAATGGAACTCCAGGAGTTTGAAAGGGAAGAAGCAGGCAAGGAAAGAACAGAACTGGAACAGGAGCTCTTAATTGCAGAAAGTGAACTTGCACTGCTGGTGGAAAAGGAGAGAGAGGCTGAAAAATCCCTGGTCATAAGTGAAAAGGCCTTTCACAAGATAAAGAAAAAAAGAAAAAAACTGCGGGACAGGCTTCAGCACCTGTCTGTGGAAAGGGCCAAGCTTGATACTGAGATAAATAGCATTGGAAGGGAGATCAAGCGGCTTCGAGAACAGGCAGAAAGGTCTGTTGATCTTCAGGAGGATCTGGAAAGGGAAATTGCCACACTGGATCAGAAGGAACTGGAGATCACTAAGGAGATGAAAAAAACCTCCAGGAATAAGCAGGCGTTGGTGGATAAGGAAGCAGTTCTGCTCAAAGACCTTCAGAAGCAAGAAGAAATGCTGGAGCAATTCCTGAGCAAGAGAGCTGCACAGGAGGGAGAAAAAAGGCAGCTTCTTTCCAGGCTTAGCGAGGTCAACAACAAAGTGCAGGAGACAGAGCTGGAGCTTTCAAGGGTTGTCAAGGAAAAAGAACACCTGGAGGAAATGTGTCTTTCCTCCTTTGGCATGGAGATACATGGAGATTATGAATTCCCTACCTCATTTCAAAGCCTCGCACCGGAAGAGGTTAGTGAGCTTCTCCATGAGACCAAGAGAAAGTTAGACAGGATCGGGCCGGTAAATCTGACTGCAATAGATGAATACGAAGAGCTTAAAAAACGGCTTGATTTCCTAAGGGAACAGGAAAAGGATCTCAGGGCATCAGTGCTGGACATAGAGCAGGCCATAGACAGGATTGACAGGCGGTGCAGGCAGAAATTTAAACAGGCCATAGGCGACATAAACAGCAGCCTGGAAAAGGTATTTCCCTTGCTGTTTGATGGAGGAACGGCGGCCTTGACCCTGGACAGTCCCGGAAACGTTCTGGAGTCCGGAGTGGAACTTGCGATAGAGATACCAGGCAAGCGCATAAAGAACCTGAATCTCTTGTCAGGAGGCGAAAAGGCCCTCAGTGCCCTGGCCCTTATATTTTCCATCTTTTTCATCAAGCCCAGTCCCTTCTGTCTCCTTGATGAGGTAGATGCACCCCTGGACGAGGCAAATACTGAACGGTTCAATAAACTTGTCAGGAAGATTTCTTCTCGGAGTCAGGTCGTCCTGGTAACCCATAACCAGCGTGTCATGGAAACTGCCGATACCCTTTACGGGGTGACCATGGAGGAAAAGGGGATTTCAAAACTAATAAGCGTGTCACTAGTTTGAATACAGCCGAGGCTTTCATGATGTGGGTTCCCTTGGAAGCATTCCCTGTTTGTCCTCTGGTCCCTGTTCGTAGCAGTTAGCTCAAAAGGAGATCTGGATGGACACTATCTAAAGCAGGAATGGGCTCCCTACCTCTTTTATCTATATGAGCTGACGGCTCCGAACTTATAATATGACAGGGACGAGCAGTTTCTTCCAAGATTTCACCAAGAGGAAGCCAGGTTTAGGCGCACTCAAGTTTGTAAGATTGTCCATGTCCGTATCCAGAAAGAGTATGTAGCCTGCACAGCGGCTGTTGGTGAATCTTGGAAGAAATTCTCGTCCCCAGGCTATGAGGACAAACAGGGAATGCTCCCTTTCTCTTCCATACAGCAACCCTGCTGGCCTGAGAACTCAGTTACGTCAATTCAGGCAGGCCTTGTTCCCCTTACAATCTTTGAACGGCCTCCAGGTGCCGCCTCTAAGGTGACGTTCTGAAAGAACTGCCTAAGAAATGGCCTTTCATCCCTGGCAAATTCCCTGTTATCCAGTGAGCCCATGCTGGCAAGCCTTACCTGGTAAAGGAATCTGATAAGGGGTTTCGAAGGCTGCATATGCTCCATCATGATAAAGACACCGCCTGGCACCAGCACCCTTCTTACCTCGGCAAGAGTTGCCTGTCTTGTTTCAGGAGACAGCTCGTACATGGCATGGGAACAGGTTACAACATCAAAGGCACCGGACGGAAAGGGCAGGGCCGCGGTATCAGCAAGGACGAAATATACTTTTAGGCCAATGTGCATGGCCTTTTGACAGGCCTTCTCAAGCATTCCCCTTGAAAAATCTACTCCCACAGCAACGCCGGAATCGGCAAGCACCTGTCCTGCTTTGAGCGCTACAGCACCTGTGCCTGTACAGATATCAAGGAGTTTGTCCCCTGGAGCAACTCCGCTTTTTTCAAGGAGAAATTCCCTGAGCCTTGCGCTTTTGTCCCGGCTGTGAAGGGCTATGATCCGGTCATAAAAATTGGAAAAGATATCATAGTAGAACCGGCGCCATTTTTTCATGGGATTTTTCAGAATTCTTCCAGGTCATCTCCCATGTCAACAAAGTCAGATATGATGTTAAAGAAGACATCTAGACTTTTGCTCAAATTATACACTATCTTGCTGTATTCTAGCTTTTCCTCCACGCTCTTGGCCTTTGACATGGCCTGAACGGCCTTTGTAAGCTCTTTCAAAAGTCCTTCCATCAACACTTCAGGGTCCATGATTTTTTCCATTTAAATTTCCTCCAAAACTGTATTCTGTCCAGCCATCTGTAAGACCTTTTCTATACCTGCTCTTCCTCCCAGGGCTACGATTACATCACCTGCTCTGAGCGGTTTTTCCGGCCGAAGCTGTAATGACATATCCCCGCCTCTGGTTTTTATGGCGATTACAGTAACACCTGTGCGCTCTCGTAGATTTATATCCTTTAGGGCCTTTCCGTCCAGTTCAGAGTTCTCCTTTATTTCGATCTGTTCAATATCCAGATCAAAGCCCACGGAATGACTGGCAAGATCAAGAAATTCTGTGAGCGTGGGCTTGAGTACTGCCAGGGCCATTCTGGAAGCACCAATCTTGTAAGGGCTGATTACCTTGGTAGCTCCTGCCTGGAACATCTTTTTTTCTGCATTTTCGTCCTCGGCCCTTGTAACAATGGTAATCCCTGAATTGAGGGCCTTGGCAGAGATAGTGATATAGACATTGGCAGCATCGGTATTGAGAACGCTTATAAGCCCTTTTGCCTTCTTAATGCCTGCATTTAGCAGCACATCATCTGTGGTGGCATCTCCCAGAATCCAGAAGAGGCCGTTTTTTTCAGCCTGCTCAACTGAAGTCTGGCTGTTGTCAATGACCACCAGGGGACGGTTGCGCACCTGAAGCTCGTTACAGATGACCCTGCCAAGCCTTCCATAGCCACAGACAATGTAATGTCTCTCCAGTTTTGAAATCTTTTTTAGCATACGTCTCCTGCTTATTAGTCCCTTTAGATGGCCTTCAATGAGTCCCTCTGCCAGGGAGCCCACGGCATAAAAAAAAAGGCCGACGCCGGTAGTGACGAGTAATACAGTAAAGATCTTTCCCTTTGCAGTCAGGGGGTGAACTTCCTTGAAACCAACTGTAGTCAGTGAAATCGCCGTCATGTACACGGCATCCAGGAAATTCCAGCCCTCAACGAGTTGATAGCCGGCAACTCCAGTCAGCCAAAGAAGAGCCAACAAGGTGATAATAACTGCAATTTTCTTCGTCATAATACGGAATTATAACCCATTGGTTAAACACGGGTTTAGCTCGAAGTGCAAAGCAGGGGGAACCAACCCTATAATTAGCACCAGTCAGAAAACACGTGTCCTTGAACCTGGGTGCAGCACCCAGGGAAATAACCGCAGATATTTGGCTGATATTCCTGAAATTACTTTCAGGGCGCAATTCTGACAATGGGCAAACTGGATATCCCTGGACACAGATTGACTAAAGTCTGGCAGCCCTGGAAAGCACCTTACTGAAGCTTCTGAGTCCCAACTGATAATCAGAGGGAAGGTGGACATGGACCACCCTCCTGTTGATATGGTTCAGCGCCTCGAAATCGCCCACTGCCTGGCAAAACTGTATGTGCCAGAAAGACATGTCAAAGCCGGGCACAGGATCGTAATCCTTTGACCTCTTCCTGGTAATGATAACAAAGCCTGCAGAAATGGGGCCTCCCTTGTGAAGCTGGCCGCTGGAATGCAGATATCTCGGGCCATATCCGGCCACAGTGGCACAGCCCCTTTCCTGACGGACCAGATGGCGCATCTCTCCAACAATTTCATCCACTACCGGATCATAGGGCAAATAGGTGAGAAAACCCATGTAACCCCAGGTGGGAAGCACCTGGAATATATCCCTGAGGGTGCGTGTGAGGCCCTTCATGGAGGCAGCAAGTATGGATGAGGCCCTGAAATTTATCCGGCTCTGGGGGTCTACCCAGAACGAAACAGGCATCTTGCCTTCCTTCTGGTAGTGCTCCAGGGTAATTTTGGTCATCTCCTTTGCCACCTGGACATCAGGCTCGTTAAAGGCATTGACCCCGATAAAATGACAGGCAAGGGCCGTGGCCATTTCCCAGAGAAATACCATTCCGCCTATGTCGTAAAGATCATTGAGCTCAAGCCTGTATATGGGAAAATCAGCCTCTCTCAGCTCGTCAACAAAGGCATCAAGTGACTGCTCAGTAGGTGTGGACTTCATCCTGGAATATACAAAGGTTCTTTCTCCCCCGTAAAAACCAGGAATGCCTGTGGATTCTCCTACTATGGGCACGAGGCCCAGGGTGTCCTTGCCGCTGCTTTCAGCAATCAATTGTTCAAGCCACAAGGCAAATGCCTTTAAGGGCTTATCCATGAGAAGAGTCAGTTTGTCTCTGCTCTGACCGGCATTTTCGCCCAGGAATTCAGACAGCAGGTATCCTGGGTTTTCAGAGACCGACACATCAGGGCCACAGCGGGAAACCATCTCAGAGGCCCGCTCAAGCAACATGTCGATATCAATGCCGAGTACTGCTGCTGGAATAAGGCCGAAATACGATAATGCCGAGTATCTGCCACCTATGTCGGGAAAATTCAGAAAACAGTGGCTGAAGCCCTTTTCTCCAGCCAATTTTTCCAGGGGAGTGCCAGGATCTGTTATGGCAGCAAAGTGGCTGCCGGGTTCAGGGGACACATTTTTTATCTTGTCCCAGAAATAATTGAAAAGGGCCCTGACTTCTGTGGTAGTGCCCGATTTGCTTGAGACAATGAAAAAGGTATTCTCCAGACCGGCCTTTTCCACATTTTCAACTTCTTGAGGGTCGGTAGTATCAAGTACTATTAGTGGAGGATGTCCTTCTTGGGGTCCAAAGACCTGGGAAAGCACCAGTGCGAAAAGACTTGATCCTCCCATGCCCAGGAGGCAAACCCTGTCAAAGCCCTTTTCAGTGATAAAACTGCCAAACTGTTTGATTTCATCAAGTTTTTGCGAAATCCTGGGTATAACATCCAGCCATCCGAGTCTGTTTACTATTGCTGGATGTTCCTCTGCCGATTCAGACCATAATGATGCATCTTTTTCCCAGAAACGTTTCAGTATTTCCTGCTTCTCCTCTTGAGAAAGCTTATAAGGTCTGGTTATCACAAGTGCCCCCTCTCTCCGCTCATTGTATGAACTAGGATCCATCCATAAATGGCCCTTTTTTGCCCGATGACTATGTTGCCCGTCGGCGAAAAATGCTCATGTACCCCCAGTACACTGCGCTTTTTCGCCTCCCTGTGCCTTGCCCTGGAACAAAATTGCCTATTTATGCATGAACACTAACTGTGTGCAGCTGCTTCTTATTTGTCCGGAAGTTTCCTTACCTTTTCCCTCATTATCTTTAGCAGATCTTCCGGCTTTTTATTCTGAAGAATCTCATAAAACTGGCTTCGGTAGTTTTTGACCAGGCTGACTCCCTCTATTGCCACATCATAACCGATCCATTTGCCATTTTTCCTGACCATTCTGTATTCTACCGGGATTTCCTTGTCGTTTTTTACTATTTTTGTAGGTACAACTACCTTTTGAGGAGAAAGCATTCTCTCCTCTTCAAAAAGTACCTTTTCCCCGGAATAGTGTTCTATCTTGGTGAGATAAATCTTTTCAAGAAGTTTTGAAAACAGCTGTTTAAATTCCTCGAACTGTTCCTTGGAGAAGCGCCGGTAGTATTTCCCAAGGACACGCCTGGATATGTTGTTAAAATCAAATATTTTATTTACCAGGCTTCTGAGTTTCTGACGGCGTTCCTCCTTGTGGGCGTCTCCCTTGTATCTGGGGTCTTTTAAAATATCCAGCACCTGATTTACCAGGCTCTTGATTTCCTGCCTGGCGGTGTTATCCACTGCGCCTGCCTGAGCAGCCGGCACAAAGCAGACCAGAATGCCCATAAGTAGAGAAAGTGCCAATAAAAATCCAAATCTATTTCTAAGAACCATAATTTCTGCCTCCTGATTTTCCCAGGGAAAAGGCTCCGGGTCTGATTTGCCGGATGCCGTCATTTCACATTTCCGAACACGTATTTACTGATAAGGGCCTCAATGTCAACAGCAGATTCTGTTTCTGTAATTACCCCACCGGGTTTGAGGAGTTCGTCAGAGCCGCCAGGCTGAATGCTGATATACTTGTCGCCAATCAGTCCGCTGGTTTTTACAGATGCAATTGCATCATCCTGGATAGGCACCCCTTTATTAATTTTCATGGTAACAACTGCCACAAATTCCTCGGTGTCAAGATCTATTTTTGTCACCCGTCCTATCTCGACCCCGGCCATTTGCACGCTGCTGTCAGCTTTCAGGCCAGCAACCGAATCAAATTTGGCAATCACATTGTAGAAATTACCCCCTATTAGTTCCATCTTGCCGAGCTTGACGGTGAGATAACCCACGCACAGAATACCTATAAGAACAAATATTCCGACTAAGGTCTCATGTGAATATTTTTTCATTTTGGTCCTCTTTTTTATCGCACTCCAGTTTTGCAATGACTTCTTGATTCTTTCTGGCCAGGGATATGACTTTTTCCACGGGCATTTTCTCCCTTATTTCCACAATCCCGGCCTTTACAGCAAAATCCATGCAGACCTTTTTATAGCTTTCGGGTTTCATCAGGTCCTGCCGTGAACATTCACTGGTTATTTCATTGATGATAATTTGGGCCTTGGCGGCATCAGCCCTGGGAATGACTGTTAAAATCTCTTCTGAACCGTATCTTGCTGCATAACCGGCAGCACCGAGATTTTCCTTCAGGGTCATGCCAATACACTGGAAGATCCTTTGGGCAGCAATGTAACCAACCTTTTCCCTGATCTGTTCCAGGCTGTCAACTGAGAAAAGCACCACTGAAAACACGTCTTGGAATTTTCCGATTCGTTCCAACTCCTGTCTGAGGGCACGTTCTACCTCGAACTTGGAATGCAGGCCGGTCAGCTGATCCTGAAGTACTTCCTGGCCATGTATGAACTGCCAGACCACTTCATCATCCGACTGTTCAAGTTCCAGGGGGGTACCCTGGAAGGCGATCTTTTTGTTTTCAATAATAGCGACCCGGTTGCTGATGAAGAATACATCCGGGATGTCATGACTCACCATAACCCCTGTAAATCCTATTTTCCTCTGGTAGTGGGCCACCATGTTGAGTACGGCATTTTTTCTCAAGGGATCAAGGCCCGTGGTAGGTTCATCAAAAAGGATCATGGTTGGCTCGGTTACAACAGCTCTGGCCAGGGCCACCCTCTTCTGCATTCCGCCTGAAATCTGGGAAGGGTACTTTCCTTCTACATCCCCGAGCTCAAACTGCTGAATTCGATACATGACCTTGTCTCTTATTTCTGCTGCAGACAATCTCGTTCTTTCAGCAAGGGGCAGGGCGATGTTTTCAAAGATGGTCAGGGAATCAAACAGGGCGTTGTTCTGGAACATGTAACTCAGGGAGCGTTTGAACCGGCGCCATTCTTCTTTTGTGAACTGGCTCAGGGGCTTCCCCCGTACGAGGATCTGGCCTGAATCCGGTTTCAGAAGCCCGATGATGTGTTTCAGAAGCACGCTTTTCCCAGCGCCGCTTTTACCGATGATGGCCGTTATCTCACCCTGATAAATTGACAGATTGGCCTTGTCCAGCACCTGGTTTCTGCCAAAGCTCTTGCAAACGTCTCTAAATTCTATAAGGGGTTTTGCCATGGCCTTTTACAGGAGAAAGGAAGTAAGGACGTAGTCAAGGACAAGCACCAATACGCAGGAGATGACAACAGCTGAAGTTGTGGCAAGGCTTACGCCCCTGGCACCAAAACCTTCTGAGCGCATGTGAGTGAAATAACCCTGGTAACAGCATATTGTAGAAACGATAAGCGCAAAGGCAAGGCTTTTTAAAAAACCACCTGTCACATCTTTTAGAACTACGCTGTCATAGATTCTATTGAAATATATTCCTGAATTTATGCCAAGGAGGAGAACTCCAGTGAGAAATCCGCCGAATATCCCTATTACATCAAAAAGGGCAGTAAGC
>QOAL01000194.1 GCA_003978135.1 Thermodesulfatator sp. | reverse complement strand
ATGAAGGCTGGCCAGGCAGGGTTAAGCAAAAGGATCGATGACCTGAATTCGCGGCTTGATAATATGAATAACACCATGCTGGCACTGTTCGGTGCAATGATCACCCTGATAGTAGGAATCTTTGCGTACATTGCCTGGGACCGCCGCACAATGATGCGGCCAGTTCTTGAGAGACTGGACAGGCTGGAGAAGGCGGTCACGAGCGATCTCCATATAAATAAATAATAAGGAAGGTTCTGTTGTAGTTAGGCTGCAGCAGGCGTTAAATGAATATTCCAAGATCAATCCCCAATTTGCTGAAATACTCAAACAATTTTCTCTCCTGTAGCCTGTTTCCACAGCTTGTTGAGGAACAAGAGACAGACAGATCATGAAGTGGTAAGACGCACGAAACTGCTAAGTTGGCACAGTCCTCAGGCATACGTCATGGTTGTTTATGCGCAGGTTCCTGTGTGAAGGGTTGGGGCTGTTTCGAGGGAGCTTTGCCGAAGATATCCTCAAGGCTGAACTGTATTCCGGCAACTGCACTGCTTTCTATTATATCAGTGCCACCGAAGACGGCAGCCTTTTGGTAGCAGCCGTTTTCGTCAGGCCTGTAAACCATCAAAAGCCTGTCAGCAGGATGCGCGAGCCAATACTCTTTTACTCCGTGTCTTTCGTAAAGTTCACGTTTTTCCTTTAGATCCAACACTGCAGTTGACGGCGATAATACCTCCACCACCAGGTCAGGGGCGCCGAGGCAGCCCCGATCATCAAGCTTGTCCTCATCACATACAACAACTATGTCAGGCTGCACAACCGTTAATATTTCATTATTCTTCGCGCCCTCACTATCGGGCAACCTGACATCAAAAGGCGCCATGTACACTTCACAGGGACCTTCTTGAAGCTGTGCATGGATTTTGACAGCTAGCTCCAGAACAATTCTCTGATGTTCTCTGGATGGCGCAGGGGACATATCATAAACCACTCCGTCGATGATCTGCCACCTGCCATCTTTCCACTGGAGGTAGTCATCATATGTAAAATATTCTTTCTCTTTTCTGACCGGTTGGGTCATGTTAAAAGCTCCCTGATATCTTATAGCGGTTAAACATAGTTTAAGACATCTCACGGGCACGGTCAAACTTCCAGATGGACATTGTTGTCTGATAAAATTAACATGGCAGATTGGCTATCTTACTTTTCTGTGTTGAAACTTTCAGGAACAGAAAAGCTATATTGATAAAAGGTGACAATGAGAAGGAACAGGCAACTTAACAACAGAACAGGCACAGATACACTCCTTCTGGACATGGATGGTGTTGTACTGGACAGCATGAGGTTTCATGTGGCTGCATGGCTAACGGCACTTTCTGAACACGGTTTCCAGGTCAATGAAGAAATCCTTTATCTTTATGAAGGGGCTATCGAACCCCGGATTGCGGTAGAGCTTTTCTCTGCAGAAGGACACACCATGAACCAGGAAACGTTTCACTCTGTGCTCACAAGACAGAAGGAGATTTTCGTGTCCGATTTTAGCCATCAGGTGAAGCCGTTTCCCGAGATCCCTGACATGTTAGAGTGCATGAAACGAAAAGGCATGACCCTGGCCCTTGTAACCAGTTCTCATGGCGAGATTCTCGATGCAGTGCTTCCCGGCCACATTTCCTCATTTTTTGACAAAATCATCACTGGAGACCAGGTTAAGAAAAGAAAACCACATCCGGAACCATATGTTGTTGCCATGACGGCCCTTGGAGTAAAGGCAAATGGAGGCGCGGCAGCTGTTGAAAATGCCCCGGCAGGCATCCGCTCTGCCAAGGCTGCAGGACTTCACACCATAGCCATAACCACCACCCTTCCTGTTCACCATCTGAAAGACGCAGACGAAATAATAAGTCGGCACAATCAATTAATGGACATCTTATAGGCAATGCAGGTGAAAGGAAGAGCAGACAAGATAAAACATTAAGTGTTTTTTATAACATCCAGAAATTTCGAAAGATAAACGGAAAAAGGGAAACGTGTCTGTTCAACTTGCCATTCAGCCTCTATCGCCCCGGCCAGGAGACAAAATACAATCAAGTAATGGAACAATTAATGTCCGTGTGCAGGTCACATTAAGTTGTGGCTTGCCTACATGTGCAGGTGGAAGGTGGGACCCAAGGCGTTTCAGAGTAAAGGCATCCCTCTACTACTTTGGAAAAAAGGATTCAGATGCTGGCCTTTCATACAGTGGAGATGCCAACGAGTTTTCAGGCTTTGTCAATGTCAGGGCTTCCGGTCCCTGTTCGCTCCTGGTGGAGGCCATTGATCCTGAAACAGGTGCAGCAGGCAGGACGAGAGTTGATTTCCAGGTATTGACTGATTGAAGGTTAGCAATCATAGAGCACCGCATCTGCTGTGTTGTCGGGCGCTTGAAGTACTGGGAGTACGTCGGCGCACCCGCCGCCTTGCATCTGCAGCACCCTCTAATTGCTTATACTAAAGGAAGCTACCGTAAGACTCCGTGATCAGTGACGATGAAGTCCCTTTTGATGGCTGCGGAAAGAAACCCTCTCGTCTCCTCGACTATGAGGAAGAACAGAAAATCCTCTCATATAGATGGCAATTTAGAGGCTTACTGCTGGAGCAGTAAGCTCAGCAGAGAAACCTTTTGGCGGGAATCTACTGGTTACTATCCCACCAGGTCAGTAGCCCCATTTCAAATGGATGTGCCAGTTCTTTGCGATAAGGATAGCAACGCACAGTAAATCCGATTTGTCCACTTGAAAGACAAAGAAGATTTCCCCTGAAGACATGGCCGTGTTCATTGGTTTCACCTGTGAAAAGCAGGGGCAGGGGATGGCCTTCTGCAAGCTCTCCCTTTTCATCCAGGTGACCTATGTAGGCATCCACCCGGATCTCATCAGGAGAAAGTTCTCCAAGAGAAACCGTGGCAGTAATGGGGATCCTGTCCCCCACCCTTGGGGAATCGGTGGTGGGAAGCTGCACTTCCACGATTTTTACATTGTGCCATACTGAATAGATGCGTTTTTTCCACTGGGCGATCTCTCTCGCATCCTTCCAGCCCGTCTCAAGGAACACCTTCCATCTGGCAGCATTAGGGAGATAAAACTTGGAGCTGTATTCCTCCACCATCCTGTTGGTATTGAAATAGGGGCATATGGTCTGGATAGAATTTTTAACCATTTCAATCCAGCCAGTGGGTATATCATGGCCTGATCTCGTATAAAACAGAGGCACTACTGTATTTTCCAGGAGTTCATAAAGAAGCCTGCTTTCCACTTCATCCTGGTATTCGTGGTCATCATATTCCTCTCCGGCGCCAATGGCCCAGCCGTTTTTACCATTGTAGCCCTCCACCCACCAACCATCCAGGATACTGAGATTCATGCCGCCGTTGGCCG
Source organism: Thermodesulfatator sp. (assembly GCA_003978135.1). GTDB lineage: Bacteria > Desulfobacterota > Dissulfuribacteria > Dissulfuribacterales > QOAL01 > QOAL01. The sequence continues at coordinate 5,372 of QOAL01000194.1, read as the reverse complement.
TAACCTTCATGCCGCTGGTTCCGCTTGCCTCCATGGGCCTCCTGGGGGTATTCAGCCAGACATCCACGCCCTGGACCAGGTATCTTGCCACCTCGATGTCGTAATTTTCTATGAAGACAATGTGGTTTCTGAGCTCCGGGCTGTTGGCCATCTGGACAACCTGGTGGATGAGTTCCTTGCCAAACTTGTCCTTGGGATGAGCCTTGCCGCTGAATATCATCTGCACGGGCCTGGAGGGATTGGTGAGTATCTTGATCAGCCTTTCCTTGTCCCTGAAGAGCAGGCCGGCGCGCTTGTAAGTGGCAAAGCGCCTGGCAAATCCGATGGTAAGGGCCTCCGGGTCAAGAACCTCGTCTGCCATCTTTATCTGATATTTGGGGGCGCCCTTGCTTTCAAGCTGTTTCTTTAGACGGTCACGGGCAAAGGATATGAGTCTGTCTCTCAGTCTTTCCCTGCTTCTCCATAACTCGAAATCAGCAATGTGTTCCACCCTTTTCCATATGGAATGATTGGTGGGTTCGTCTATCCACCGGGAACCAAGGTACCTTTCATAGAGTCTGGACATTTCCCCTGAAAGCCAGCCCAGGGTATGTACTCCATTGGTGACGTGGGTAATTGGCACCTCATGCTTTGGAATCTGTGGCCATATCTGGGCCCACATATTTCTCGAAACCTCGCCATGGAGTTTGCTCACGCCATTGGTCTGGGAGGCCATCTTGATGGCAAGTACTGCCATGCAGAACTGCTCGCTCTGGTTGCCAGGCTGGATGCGGCCAAGATCCAGAAACCTTTCTATTCCGATTCCCAGTTCATCAGCCACCCGGGAAAAATAACGCCTCATGAGATCATTGGGAAAGCGGTCGATTCCAGCAGGAACCGGAGTATGTGTAGTGAACACACTGGTAGCCCGCACTGCCTCAAGGGCCTCGTCAAAACTCAGGCCCTCATTCTTGATGAGCTGAAGCAGCCTCTCAATTGCCATGAAGGCAGAATGGCCTTCGTTCATGTGGCATACAGACGGTACCTCTCCAAGGGTCCTGAGAAGTCTTATGCCGCCCCTTCCCAGAACGATTTCCTGTTCAAGCCTGGTTTCTATGCTTCCTCCATAGAGATGGGATGTGATCTGCCTGTCCTGCCTGGTATTCAGGGGCACGTCAGTATCCAGCATGTATATCTTGACCCTGCCGACTACTATTTCCCATGCCTGGCAGTAAATTTCCCGGTTGTCCATCTCCACCTGTATCATTAACTGCTTGCCGTCCTTGTCCAGCACAGGTGATAGGGGCATATTGTAAAAGTCGTTGGTAGGATATGTCTCAAGCTGCCATCCGTCAGGGTTGAGATATTGCTGGAAATAGCCGTGCTTATAAAGAAGGCCCACCCCCCTCATGGGAAGACCCAAATCGCTGGCAGACTTCATGTGATCTCCTGCAAGGATGCCCAGCCCGCCCGAATACAAAGGCAAGCTTTCATGGAGACCAAATTCTGCTGAGAAATAGGCAAAAAAGCCGTCTGTAGAGGAACTGTCTACTTTTTTAAACCAGGTCTGTGCCTTTAGGTAACGGTTTAGTTCGGTAAGCACAGAATCCATCCTTGCCAGGAACACCTCGTCCCTTTCAAGTTCTTCAAGCCTTGGTTGTTCGATAGCGCCCAGCATTGCAATGGGATTATGGCCTGTACTGTCCCACAGGTCAGCATCCATGTCCTTGAATAGATATATGGCTTCAGGAGTCCATGTCCACCATAGATTTTTGGCAATCTGGATCAGTGGGTGGAGTTTTTCAGGCAGATTTGGACTGATAGTAATTGTACGGATGATTGGCATCTATTTTAACCCTAATAACGAATTGCTATTTCTGAATTCTGATCTAATACTATATTCACGTCCATGCCTTTTTTTAGACCGCCAAAGAGCAGGGCATCTGCTATGGCATCCTTAATCTTTTCCTGGATAAGCCGTCCAAGGGGTCGGGCACCGTGTTCAGGATCAAAACCCTTTTCTGCAAACCATTTCCTGGCGCCTTCTGTTAGTTTCAGGCTGATCCTTTTCTGGGCAAGCTGATCCCTCACCTCGTCTATAAGCTTGTCGACCACCTGTTCCATTACTGATGGCGTAAGTTTGTCGAATTGAACCACAGCGTCCAGCCTGTTTCTGAATTCCGGGCTGAAGAGTTTCTTTACGGCAAAGGCGCCTTTCTTCTTCCTGTCGTCTGACTTGTCAGCACCAAATCCGATGGCCCTTGCCTCCATTTCCCTGGCGCCTATATTGGAGGTCATTATCAATATGACATGTTTGAAATCGGCTGTTCTGCCAGTATTATCGGTAAGTTTGGAATAATCCATTATCTGCAGAAGGATATTGAAGATATCAGGATGGGCCTTTTCAATCTCGTCCAATAGCAGAACACTAAAGGGATGCTTTCTGATGGCCTCTGTAAGAAGGCCTCCCTGGTCAAAGCCCACGTATCCTGGAGGTGCTCCTATGAGGCGGGCAACCGCATGCTTTTCCATGTACTCGCTCATGTCAAATCTGTGGAAATGAACGTCCAGGATCCTGGCCGTCTGGCGGGCAAGCTCGGTCTTGCCTACCCCGGTAGGCCCTGTAAAGAGAAAGGAGCCAATGGGCCTGTCAGGATGAGTCAGGCCAGCTCTCGACCGCTTGATTGCCTTGGTTACAGTCTTGATGGCCTCATCCTGTCCGAAGACAACGGCCCTGAGCGAGGGTTCAAGGGCTTCAAGCCTTGCAACATCAGAACGGGTGAGATTTCTGGCTGGGATATTTGCCATCTTGGAAATGACATTTTCCACGTGCCTTATGGTTATGGTAGCAGGACCTTCGTTAACCGGCCGGTTTAACCTGAGAAGAGCTGCTGCTTCATCTATAACATCTATGGCCTTGTCAGGAAGAAAACGGTCGGACAGATATCTATCTGATAATTCTGCTGCCGCCTTTATGGCGTTATTTGTATATTTAACATTATGGTGCCGCTGGTAATGGCTCTTCAAGCCATGAAGGATTTGAACAGTCTCCTGGATGGATGGTTCATTAAGATCTATTTTCTGAAATCTCCTGGAAAGGGCCCGGTCCTTTTCAAAATAATTTCTGTATTCCTCATAGGTAGTTGAACCTATGCACCTTATTTCTCCTCCGGTCAGTGCTGGCTTGAGAATATTTGATGCATCCAAGGACCCACCACTGGTCGCCCCTGCTCCAACAATGGTATGAATTTCATCAATAAAGAGTATGGCATCCTTTTTCTGCACCAGCTCCTCGATTACTTCCTTGAGTCTTTGCTCAAATTCGCCCCTGTATTTTGTGCCGGCCAGGAGCGAACCAAGGTCAAGGGCATAGATGGTTACGTTGTTCAGTGCCTCAGGTACATTGCCTTCCCAGATTTTCCTGGCAAGCCCTTCTGCAAGGGCTGTTTTTCCAACTCCAGGCTCTCCTACATAAATAGGGTTGTTTTTCTTTCGCCTGCAGAGAATCTGCATGGTGCGTTCAAGCTCGTTTTCCCTCCCGATGAGTGGATCTATTTTCCCGGACGCAGCCTTTTCCGTGAGATTGACTGTGAATTTTTCCAGGGCAGATGAAGGACTTCCTGTGCTGGTTCCCGACTGCTCCTGCTTGCCGTCTTGTTCAGGCACCGGGACCTTGCTGGAAAAGGCAGACCCGGAAACCTTCGCTATGCCATGAGAGACATAATTCAGTATATCAAGACGCGAAATACCCTCCTGTCTAAGAAAATAGACCGCGTAGGAGTTGTCCTCGGTCATCAGGGCGCTCAACAGGTCCCCGATGTCAGCCTCCTGTTTTCCTGCAGACTGGACATGCATGATTGTCTTCTGAAGGACCCTTTGGAGGGAAGTTGTGGGCTGCGGCGTTTCCTGGTTGCCCCTGGAGAGCTTTTCCAGGTGTGTGTTAAAAAAATTTTCTATCCTTTTTTTCAGGCGTTCAAGGTCTCCGCCGCAGGCAGTTATGACCTCCTCACCACGCTCATGGTGAATTATGGCAAAAAGTAGATGTTCCAGGGACAGATATTCATGATTTCTGAGATGGGCTTCCCTGGCAGCCGATCCCAACATGAGTTCTACATCCTTGCTAATCATAGTAAAATCAGACCTCTTCCATGGTCGCAAGCAGGGGAAAGCCTGCTGCCCTTGCCCGTGCGTGCACTGTATCTATCTTTGTTTCTGCTATCTCTGCAGGATAAGTGCCGCATTCCCCAACTCCACTGTGATGCACATGGAGCATTATATTTGTGGCTTCTGACGGACTTTTATGAAATACCTCTTCAAGAATTTTTACCACAAAATCCATAGTGGTAAAATCATCGTTATGGAGTAACACCCTGTACCTTGGCGGTTCCTGGAGTTCGTCTTCAATCCTCTTTCTGGTCTTAATTTCCTGGTCAAAATCAGAAAGTGTCATTAAACGCCTCCATAAAACAGCATTGAATCTCTTTTAGAAACAAAGGACCTTGATAAAACCCTGGTTAAAAACAGTCGAGCCGGGAAAGTGCATTGGCCCGAATTAACTTGGCATATTGCCCACATATTACACCGGTTGGAATCAGAATGAATAGGGTTAAAACCAAACAGGAATTTCAGATTGTTTACAACAAAAGCTAACATGTTAATTTAATTGAAATATAACACCCTATGATAAAAAATGCACTCATAATTCTTTATCATCCTGCAAAGGAAACTGCTTTTTCAAATGAACCAGAAATTCCCTGTTCCCCTTGGCACCGAAAATTGGAGATTGAATAATGCCCTCACATAACAGGCCCGCCTCCTCGGTAAAGAAATCCTTGAGATCCGAAAGCACCTCCTCGTGAACTGCAGTATCCCTTATAACGCCTCCCTTGCCCACCTTTTTCCTCCCTGCCTCAAACTGGGGTTTGATAAGGGCAATGAGATCCGCCCGGTGGTCAAGGAGTTTGATAACCTTGGGAATGACCTTTTTCAATGAGATAAAAGACGTATCAATAGTGGCCAGATCAGGAATATGCTGAAATACATTCCGGCTGAGGTTTTTGATGTTGGTCTTTTCAAGGTTCACCACATCCGGCCTGTTCCTAAGCTTCCAGTCAAGTTGACCATAACCGACATCGACTGCGTAAACCAGTCTTGCGCCCTGTCTAAGAAGACAATCTGTGAAACCACCGGTTGAAGCCCCAACATCTAAACAAATTTTATTCTTCACACACACATTAAAATGCCTAAGGGCAGCTTCAAGCTTAAGTCCGGCCCTACTGACATACGGACATCCTTTGTCTTTTAAAATAATATCCTCGTCTGGTTTAACAAGATGTCCAACCTTGGTTATCGATCTTCCATTTACTAAAACAGCACCTGACATTATTAGGGCT